>RKRU01000146.1 GCA_007571225.1 Nitrosopumilaceae archaeon
GTGGGCAGGCCCGTACACCCAAAGGCGGCAATTGAGTCTGAGAAGGCAGAATCTAAAAAAAGCTGAACAAAAGATAGCAGAGAATCCCGAACATGTCGTGGTTGCAGGTGACGCATCGTCGTATATTGTCGGCCACACGGGCACGAGAGACTGGTCCCCAAAGGGGGAACCTGCACGAGTGTCAACACGCCTGTCTGGAGAGCGCTTTCACATGTATGGCGGCCTCGTCAAAGATGACTTTGTCTACGGGTACCACGACAGGGCGAACAGCGCGGCCTTCATCGAATTCCTGAAGCTTCTAAGAGAGAAGCTGGGGAAGATCATGGTGTTTGTGGACAACGCCTCGCCGCACAAATCAAAAAAGACAAAAGAGTACATCGAGTCCTGCAACGGCGACGTCGTGCTTGTGTACCAGCTGCCGTACACACCGGAACTGAATCCGGTTGAGGGCCAATGGAAGACCATAAGAAAGTGCGTGGGCAACAGGCTGTTTGAGAACGTCGAGAAGATGCAGGCCGACATAACAAAAATGCTCAAAAACGGGGAATGCAAAATCGTCAAGATGTACGATTATCTGACGTAGAACATCGTGTGTGCCGGTGATGCACACGATAGTGGGGGGGGGGTGAGGCTGCGCACGATATTTACAAACCTGCACGCATCTGTACGGGCCGCGGTGCCTGCGGCCCTGCAACCGTCCTGCGCGCCCGCTCCGAATACGATCTTTTCCCCCAACCTTCTGTTCTGTAAACCGGTTCTTTGGTGCCGCTGTCTTGCGCGCCCGCTCCAGATGCGATCTTTCCCCTCCAATCTCCGTATAATCGCCGCCAGGGTAAAATTTCAGTTTTTATGCACAAAATTCAGATAGGATCACTATATAACAATGAATGTCCGCATCGATCACTTGACTTTGAGAATCTGGAGACGCCTGCAAAGGCATTTGTGCGCAAGATGGCTCCAGACAGGGAAACCCTAGAGAGGGAAGAGGAATCTGAAAACAGAAACAAACATAACAAGAGGGCTAAACAAAAATGATGATGTCAAAACAGGGGGGTATGCCCCTTTTCGTCATTCCACACATCTCTAGACCATACGTACATCCTGAAAAACATATTTCCAACTACTGTTGTACTTGCTATCTAATTTATGAACACACATCATCTTACTATATAGAAAGATACAATGCATTACCTGGTCATACTGCACATGCCGAGACACATTTGGATAAAGCTGTGTTCGTAGTAGGTTAATTTTTTGTCCTTTTTTAATATAATTAATTCTATTTTTCTAATATATGTTCTTATTTTTTCCAATTATGTTATATTTGCACAAGGAGTTTGGGTGAACGGAAGCGAACTGCCTGCACAAGGAGTTTGGGTGAACGGAAGCGAACTGCCTGCACAAGGGGTGGTCTGGGTGAACGGAAGCGAACTGCCTGTTTTTCAATTAAAAGAATGTCCTGTAACTCATATCTGGGATACAGATACTCAAGACTGTGAGATCCACTGGAATTCGATTTATGTTGGCATGCCCATAAACATATTTGTTTTTGCAGCAGTCATCGTTGGTAGCATATTGTTGATTAAACGTTTTAGGCAAAGTTCAGCCTTACCCAAAAAATTTTGATGTACTCGACAATCATTTTATGCGCGCAAAATTTCACCAACCTGAAACAGATTTCTGCTACCATTATTGATCTGTTTCGGTTGTCTGCATGGTTCACCACCACCCCCACACAAAATTCAACATGAGAGCGACAGCTTTTAATCACTTTTTCTTTCGCTTATCACTACGGTAACTGTTTACATCTCCCGTGCTTGAATGACCGATTCTAGGCACAAATTTGGCAAACTGTTTACGCTGGACGTAAACAGTTACTCACTACGGCCGGCGTCCCTACTCTATCGTTATTGTGACAGAGTCGCTTACCGTCACATTTGCCGCTTGGGATGGCGCATCTGAATCTACAGGTATGGTGTCGTCTGCGAGCGCATCCACATTGATCTTGTAGAGTCCAGAATGTATGACATCACCATCATTCTTTATCTGATCCCATGATATGGCTATACCGTCACCGGGCCAGAGTGTCCTGCCCAGTAATGGTATGGACAAGTCGGTGACGTCGTAGTCATCGTTGTTATTATTATGGTTACTACTGCTACTACTACTGCTGTTGCTGCCTGCACCTACCTGCTGTTCCAAATTATCGAGCACTACCGATGTGTGTGGCTGCTGCACGGCCGTATGGCCCGTTATGTCTGTGTCGGCAAACTCGTAGATCACAATGCCTGATAGTCCCGTAACGGTTGCTCCGTACGGCCCGCTTTCGGGTTGCAGCGGGACGGTTCCAGTATTTATTATGCGAAAGGCGATCTCCTCGCCTATGTCGTATGAGGATTTTGAGGGTATTACGGATATGGACGGACCTTCAGTGATGGTTATGGCGTTCATGAGGTTCTCCCTGATCTCTGCCATGTACATGCCGGTTATGAGGCCTACCAGTACCCCGATACCGACAAATACCTGCAGACTCTTTGCAAGCATTCTATCTTGTCAAACAGATGCTCTTTTTAATCCGTTTTGGGCGTCTTGGGCTTTGTCTTCCACTTTCTTGGATATGTTCCTGGCGCCATGATTATGCGCTTTGTCTCAAATGCATATCCCTTGGCCGCATCGATGATCTCGTTTGTAGTCATTATGGGTTCTGCAAGTGCCACCGCCTCGCCCTTTTGCGTATACACTGCGACGATCTCACCCTTTTTGAGGTTTGAGTGAATGCTCATGATGCCCGGTACGGCAAGTTGAGCGCCATGGCACATTGCATCTACGGCGCCGTCTCCTATGACAACTGACTTTAGCTCACTGAGAGCGTCTTCAACTGGACGTATCATGGAGCGCAGTCCACTCTCGTCCCCGTCTTCTTCCCATCTAGCAAAGGCATCGGTAAGCTCGTGCATGGTGACTAGGCCGTCTGCCTCATCGAACTGTCCCACCCTTGTGCGGCGCAGCTCAGTCATTGTGGCACCCGGCCCTAGTATCTCGCCCATATCATAATAGATCTTTCTGACATAAGTTCCCGATTCGCATAATATGCGCGTCAGTAGCAGCCTCTCCTTCTGCTCTAGCAGCTCGAATTCATAGATCTCCCTAGTCCTTGTCCTGCGCAGGACGGCCGAGCGCTGGGGGGGTTTTTGGTATATGCGGCCACGAAAGTGCCGCATCACGTCTGCCAGCTTCTCTCTTGGGGGAAGCGAATGTACCCTGCCCAAGGCGTGATACTCCTTTGCCCCCAAAAGCAGTATCCCTAGGGCCTTTGTGGCCTCGCCGAGTCCCAGCGGTAGCACGCCAGATACCTGTGGATCGAGTGTTCCGCTATGGCCTATCTTTGGAATCTTCAGTATCCGCTTTGTCCACGCCACGACCTCGTGGCTTGTGGGTCCGGGGGGCTTGTCGAGTATTATTATGCCATACCTGAGCAGGTCCTCCATGCTTCTTCTGTTGTAGTGAGAGCCATACGCGTCGTCTGTCACATCATGATCGATTGTTATCAGGTTTTGAAGCTGTTTTAACGATTTGACTATATCATTCTCTTTTGACACTGCAATCCTCCCCTTCTCCTCCTTACACTAGCGTACAAACCTGCAGGGTCCGTACAGCAGTAGCATAGTAGTCCGGCCCCCCGACCTTACACTAGCGTACAAACCTGCAGGACTATCCAGTATGGAAGCACGCCTGCATAATATTGTGGTGCCACCACATCTACACGGCGCAGTGCCCGTGGGATGAAACTGCACGTAACTGCCGTCCTGTTGGCATAACCTCACATTCATCCACTTTTTCATATATGTAGTCGCCTGCCGGCTGTCGGTATAAGAATATTTTTCATACGGGTTTCATCCCAAAATGGTTCTTGCAGATCTCAGACACCTTATTTCTGGCTATCTCCACCACCTGCCCTGCTGTAAGATCATCTGTGGGTATTATCACATCAAATATTTTATCATCTGCGCCAAAGTCAAAGCCGTATATCTCCTTGTAGAGTGTACAGTTCTTATCGTATCTTCTGCGCGTAATCTCGTATGCCTCTCGTACTGTAAGCCTGTCCCTGCTCTGCATTCTTCTTGTACTGCTGGCATGCGAGCCGTCAAGCCATATCTTTATGCCAGTCGCCCCCTCTTTTATCAGCCAAGGAAGCGTATAGCTTGTAACCACCACGCCCCCCCTCAAGAACTCCTCGATCAGGCGGATATCCAACCTGCGATCAAATTCATGGTTGCCCTCGCGCTCACTCAGGAATTTCATGCCCTCAGGCGTGTCCCACCAGTCGTCACCTGCGGGATCAAACCCCATCTCGGAGGCCATCTCCTTGAGCATGTCGCCCCCGCTTATGTATCTGAGGCCGAACTCTGCTGCAAGCGTCTTAGCAAGCGTTGTCTTGCCCACTGCAGGTGGGCCCGATATGATTATGGATGGCGGTAGTGGGTCGGTCAACTGAAATCCATCGAAGTCTTTGTCAACTTCATGATTATTCCGCTAAACGCAATTGATGACAGAAAATACCACGCCCATAGGTATACCGCGTTCTCTTCTGTACAGACGTGTTCTGGATCGGCCGCCTGCTCGGCCGTACACGTAAGCTGGAAGAGTTCACCTGGAATTACATTGAGCGGTATGGGTGAGACTGCCACCGTATATGAGAAGAGCCATGGAAGTACAAAGTAGAATATCAGTATCAGCGGAACAAACGTAATGAGCATGGGCCTCATATTCATCTGCATCATCTCCATGGACATCTTGTTCATGTAGGCCGATTTTTTGTTGAGCTCGGCCATCTTCGCATCGTCCTTTGCACGCACGGCGGCCATCTTGGCCTTCTGCCAAGTCCTAGTCTCCTTCATTATCCGCTTCAGCTTTATCTGGTCCACCATCTTCCTCCTGATGGCCGAGTTGAACAGGTTGAGCAGTATTCCAAATACGGCAACTGCAAAGATCGAGAGTACCCACCCCTTTATCACCGGGTCGTCACTTCCAAGTGCCCCCCTTTCGCTCCCAAAAAAGTCAAACTGCATGTATATCGAGTCTAGCAAAACCAAAAAGATGGTTTGCATGCTCTCTAGGATCATACTGCTGCTTCACCTGCCATGAACGTAGTCATCATCGTAATCGTAATCGTAATCGTAATCACTGCCATGATCGTCATAATTCCATGGATCTTATTATCTTGTCTGCTGCCTCGTCTATTCTCCCCTCGCCGTTGAGTATGTGCTTTATGGGGGAGCCTGTAAGTACGGCGCAGGCCGACATCATTCCAAGCTGTACGCCAAGATCCCTCTTTATGTCAACTATGTTTACCTTGTCCCGGCTTCTAGTCATGTCGTTTATCCTTCTGCTGTATATCTCCTCGGGCCTTGCGGTTACTGACACAAAGTGCGTGGGCTTGATTATCTCAAGTACGTGGGCCGGCAGTCCGGGGTAGTACCCTTCAGGAGATCTGACAAAGGCGTGCGTGTCTATAATTACTATCCGCTCAGTATGTGCGGCGATCTCTTTTGCAGCCTCCCTCTGGAGTTCCTGTTGCTTGGTTGTGGGAAGCTTTCGCAGCTGGTCGCGGTGTTCTATACCGTGGCTTTTTGCCACCTTGAGCATCATGGTCCCGTAGCTTATCACGCTCACATTCGTCTTGCGTTCCCTGAGTATACTAACTGTCCTCTCGAGTAGGGAGGTCTTGCCCACCCCGGGTATTCCGACTACCACTATCCTCTTGTTACTTTCTGCCAAGTAGAGCCCCCAGACGCGGCATGACGACTTCAACCTGTTCCCTTACAAGCTGTGTATAGTAGTTGATCAGTATGTCCACCATGAGAAGTATACCTATGCCTGAGCCGAAGACCCCTAGTACGTCTGAGACGCCTGCTAGTAGTCCGAGTATTATGGAGCCAATTATTGTAACTGATGGAATGTACTTGTTGAGAAGCGCCTCTATGGGCTTGTTTGAGCGACGGAAGCCGGGTATCTGTACGTCCGCATCCAACAGGTTCTGCGCTGCGCTCTTCGGCGACAGTCCTCCAAGCTCCACCCAGAGCTTGCCAAACACGACGACTATACCGATCATAAACAGTACATAACCCACCGCGCGCGACGGGTCGAGCGCGGCAATCTCCAATCCCCTAGGTGGTGTGACGTAGTATATGAGCCCCCCTATGGGATTTGACGGGTTGGTGGGATCAAACTGCGCTATCAAGTTCATAAAGAAGTTGTTGTTGCGCGGGTTGAAGTTTGCCCATAACATCTGGAAGACGAATATGGCGTTTGCCGTCAGTGCAGATGCTAGTATGACTGGTATGTTGGAGACATACATCATCTTTATCGGATAGACTGCAGCGAATCCCCTGTATCTAGTCGATACTATGGGTATCTCGATCTTCATGCCCTGTGTAAAGACCAGTATGAGTAGCACACCTCCGGTCAGGCAGAGGCTGAACACGCTTGGCAGCTGGGCGCCCCTGAATATCACGTTTGAGAGATCGCCTGCCATAAATGACTGTACTATGTATGGTATGATCCCTACCGTGCCGCCGTCCTGCGCGGCCATCGGACTGAACATGCTCCAGAGTATCTGCTGCGCCACGCCTGCCATGATGAACAGGCTGATTCCGCTTCCAAGCCCCCATCCTTTCTGTATAAGCTCGTCTAGGAACATAATAATGACAGAAGCCGCCATAAGCTGCCCTATCATAATGTACAGTACCGACGGGTCGGTGAGCGTGGGCCCATACACTGCTATACCATATACAATGGACTCTGCCACGATTATGACGTACGTTACGAGCTTGGTTGCAGTCTGGAATATGCCGCGCTCCTCTGGCTTCTTAAAGTCAAACTTTAGCATCTCAGAACCGCGGAGAAGCTGCATGAGCAGACCTGCGGTAACTATCGGTCCTATTCCCAGCTCCACAAGTGTTCCCTGCTGGGACGCAAAGATGACTCTGGCAAAGGCCAGAAAGTCAAACTCCGGTGTAGTGGCCCCAAACAGTGGCGTCTGCCCCATGACCATGTAGATGAGCAGCGCCACGCCGCACCAGAGCAGCCGAGTCTGTAGTGTCAGTTTCTTCTTTGGTTTTGGGACCTGTGGCAGGTAGGGTTCTGCCTTGAAGACCACGCGACGCAGCATCGTGGTGAGGCTGCCCTCAGCCATTTGTCGTGAGCACCTCCCCGCCTGCCGCCTTTATCTGCTCTTCTGCCGATGCGGCAAGCTTGGGAACTTTGACTATGTAGGCCTGAGTCAGCTTTCCACCCCCAAGCAGCTTCTGGTATCCTGCTGCCTGCAGGTCTACGATGGTCCTCTGGTCATCTCCCTCCTCTTGTGCCCTGCCGTACTTTACTGCAAGGTCGTCTATGTCGCGTATGGAGGCCCATCTCTTGGTGATGTTTGGATGTGGCGGCTTTGATGCATTGTGGCCGTAGTGGTCTGGATGATACTTTAGCATGCTGCTGTAGTGGTGCTTTAACATGCCGGTCACCCCAAGGCCACCTTGGTGTCCGCTGGCTCTGTGCTGGCCGACCTGGCCCCATCCCATATGTCTGCCGCCCCTGAGCCTTCTGGTCTTTCTAAGTCTGGTGGCCATTATACACTCATCATCCTCCTCACGATCTCACCGAGATCCTTGTTGTATCCTAGTATGCCCTTTTGGCCGTACAGCCTCTTGGTACTGCGCTTGAATCCGTGCCTAGGCGGTGCAAGGGCAAACCATGGCTTGAGCGATTTTATCTTTGAGAGTGTGGCACTGCCGCTGCTCAGGGATTTTGCCAGCTGTGTTATATCTTCGAATCCCATGCCGGCAAGATCCTCTTGTGTTATCCTTTTGTAGCCGGGGCCCCTAGCCTTCTTCTCGAGTATCTCTGCTGCTAGTTTCGGATCGAGATCGGTCCATGCTACATAGTGCTTTATCTTGTTGAGCATGCCGCGGGTGTTCTCCTTTACTGGAAGAATCGTCGCCCGGTATTTTTTGTCCAGCTTCATCAGCGACATTGTATATGATGCCCAGTAGGGTACGTCTGCTTGTCCCTTTATTCTCACTACTAGATACGCGCTTGCCATCTTATCATCAACCCTGGCTGAACGTCTGTCTGAGGCAGTCTAGTATGGCCTTTGAGGTGGAGTTCATCGTGGGAGTGGATCCCTTTGCAGTGGTCCATGCATCCTTCAGTCCTGCAAGCTCAAGCAGGCGCTTTATCTTGCCGCCTGCGACCAGTCCGAGTCCGCGGGGAGCTGGTATGATCTCTATGGTGACGCTTCCGCCCTTGCCCCGTACCTTAAATGGGACGGAGTGTTTCTGATCGCACCTGCACTCCCAGCTGCCGCATCCCATCTTGATAGGACTGACATTCAGGTATGCCTGGTTTGTTGCCTTTTCTATTGCAATCCTCATCTGTTTTGACTTGCCCTGGCCGATACCCAAGTAGCCGTTCTCGTTGCCTGCGGCTACTATAGCCTTGAACCTAGTGGACTGGCCGTTTGATGTCATCTTTTGAATTATTCCCACATCAACTACCTCAGTCTTGAGGTCCTGTAACAGCTTCTTGATTATGCCCACTTCCTGTATGCGACTGCCTGACTCTATTATCTCCTCAAGTGATGTTATGCTTCCAGAGTGGACTTTCTTTCCCAGTATGGTCTTTGGTACCCATACCTCCTCTTCTGCATCCCTTCGCGGACGTCTTGCCGGGCGGTCGCCTCTGCTACCGCCGCCGCTGTTTCTGTAGCCGCCCCTGCCTCCTCTGGACTCTGGTGAAGACTGTTTCATCATAATGCATCACCTCTGTCTATTGCTGCCCTCGTCTCTGTAACCTCGTTTTTGACAGTAAGATGATCCCCGTTTATTCTGTCATCTGGGGGGAAGGTCTCGTCGTCTGAGGGTACGCTCATGCCCGCATCGATCACTCCCTTGAGCGCCCCTGCCATCCTCTGGGTGTATTTTCTGGTGCCAGTATACAGGATGGCATCTCTTGTTCCCATATTTACGGCCTTCTTGCCTGCCATGTATCCTGTAAGGTATGCAGCAGGAATGCTCTTCCTAGATCCCTTCCATCCCTGATGGACTAGGTGTCTGGAATGCGCAGATGCAATGACGCTGTCGCCGGTCATGCCGGGTTTTAGAATCTGGACCTGTACATTCTCATTTGTAATGTTTACCGTGATAAAGTTGTGCCTGCCCGTGAGCATGGTGGCGCGCCTCTTGTAGTTGGTTTTTTCCTCTCTTAACCGGCGCAGTATTTTGGAGTGTGCCAATAGAAATCAACCTGAAATTGGATTTATATACGTAAGGGGTCAAATATATGAATATATTAAAATTGCACCGTACTATAGATGCGCAGTAAGCCGCGCACATGGCCCGTCTCTTGGTTTATGGTGTGCAGCGTAAATGGCATGGCGGTGGCGGTGGCGGCCTTGGCGCGCCTATCTTGCAATTAGGGCCTCTAGCAGGGCTTTTTGTGCATGGAGACGGTTTTCTGCCTCGTCCCATACGACTGATGACGGGCCGTCTATGACCTGCGCGGTCACCTCCTCCCCGCGCTTGGCGGGTAGACAGTGCATGAATATTGCATCTGTGTCTGCTGCATCCATGATCTCTTGGCCGACTTGATATCTTGGGAGAAAGAATTCCGTACGTTTTGTGCCCTTGTTGTTGTGTATGGACGAGTATGTGTCTGTCATTATGACATCGGCATCTGTGGCCGCTACCATGGGATCCGTTGTGAGCGTTACATCTATGTTTCTCTGTGCCCTGCTTACGGTTGTATCATCGGGCTCAAACCCCTTGGGGGTGGCAACTGCAATGGCATGACCTGCTAGAGATGCTCCGATTATGGTGGAGTTACAGACATTGTTGCCGTCCCCTATCCATGCTATCTTTAACCTGCCTGCCGTGCTTTGTTTTTCGGCGATTGTCATGAAATCAGCCAGGGTCTGGCACGGGTGAAACGTATTGGAGAGGCCGTTTATTACCGGTATGGTTGAGTGCTCGGCCAGCATCTCCACTGTTTTGTGTTCATAGACTCGGGCCATTATACAGTCTGCATACCGGTCAAGCGTCCTTGCAGTATCCTCGATGCTCTCCCCCCTTGACAGCTGCATGTCGTTTGCAGATAGATTGATTGCATGGCCGCCCATCTGATACATGCCCGTCTCAAAACTTACCCGCGTTCTAGTTGATGGTTTTTGGAATATCATAACCATTGTCTTGCCCTTTAGCACATCTGACTGTTTGCCTGCCTTGAGTTCCGACTTTAGTGTTATGGCGTTTTGGATAAGTGATGTGAACTCTTCTGGGGTAAGTTCTGCCAGCGTAAGTATGTCCTTTGTCCCCAGTCTCATTTTTTATCACGTTTCCTGAATAACCCAAACAGACCGCGTTTCTTTTTGGGTTTGTTGTCCTTGTCGGGCCGGCTTTCTTCTCTCTCTTGTCTGGCCGTGACGCCCTTTTCCTCATCTGTGCTTTTTTCTGCCTCTGTGGTTTTGATCCTTGGTGGTTCTTTTGCACCCTCGCCGGACATGCCGGCTTCCTTGATTGTCTCTTCTGCCTTGGCTGCCTGCTCCTGTCTGCCGTCTTTGATCCACGCCCTAATCTTTTCTGCTAGTGCGCCTGCTTCTACGTCGTTGCTTGGGGGAGGAATGTCAAACTGTTTTGAGTACACGGCTATGTCTGCATCGTCAATTCCGTGGAATGGATCGTCTGGTAGATGTTGTTTTGTTCTCTCTCTTCTGTCCGGTGGCGGTGTTGACTGGGATGGCCGTTGTTCTGCCTCTTTCATATTGTCCGGTGGCGGTGTTGGCCGTTGTTCTGCCTGTTCGGGCTCTGGGGGCCGTGTCTCTACCACATTGCCCACTCTGGGCTCTGTCATGTCGTCTGGTACTGGTTCTGTATGGATATCACTGGCAGTTTCTGCCGGTATTTCAGGTCCCGTAGCAGGTTCCTTTTCTTTTACATCCGTATCCACATCTGTAACATCCTCAACCCTGACATCTGCTTCTACCTCCTCGGCCGTCTCTGTAGCATCCACAGCCGCCACACCTTCAACCCTAGCACCTACCTCCTCGGCCGTCTCTGTAGCATCCACATCTGTCACATCTTCAACCCTGACATCTGCTTCTACCTCCTCGGCCGTCTCTGCAGCATCCACAGCCGCCACACCTTCAACCCTAGCACCTACCTCCTCGGCCGTCTCTGCAGCATCCACAGCCGCCACACCTTCAACCCTAGTACCTACCTCCTCGGCCGTCTCTGCAGCATCCACAGCCGCCACACCTTCAACCCTAGCACCTACCTCCTCGGCCGTCTCTGCAGCATCCATATCTGTCACATCTTCAATACTGACATCTGCTTCTACCTCCTCGGCCGTCTCTGCAGCATCCACAGACTCCCCGACGATCTTCTCCTGCCTGCCGCCCCTGACCCACGCCCTAATCTTTTCTGCTAGTGCTCCTGCTTCTGCGTCGTTGCTTGGGGGAGGAATGTCAAACCGTTCTGAGTACACGGCTATGTCGGCATCGTCAATTCCGTGGAATGGATCATCTGGCATCTGCTGTTTTGTTCCCTCTCTTCTGTCCGGTGGCGGTGTTGGCTGGGATGGCCGCTGTTCTGCCCGTGCGGGTTCTGGGGGCCGTGTCTCTGCCACCCTACTCACTCTGGACTCTGTCATGTCGTCTAGTACAGGTTCTACAGGGACATCACTGGCAGGTTCTGCTGGTATCTCCGTCTCTCGGATCTGTTCTTTGGATTCTGGCACCGCACTCTCTACAGTGTCCATCGTGGGGGCAGACTCCATCCATGTTTTTGTCACGTTATCCCCTCCAAATACGATGTCTAGGAATATCTGCTTGTCAAATTGTTTCAGATCCTGATATTCCTGGCCCACTCCAACATACAAGATGGGCGTGGATGTGACTTTGACTATGGACAGTGCGGCGCCGCCACGGGCGTCGGCATCGGCTTTTGTAAGTATGGATGCATCAAACTCTACATGCTCAAAGAATTCCCTAGCTTGGTTTACCGTATCGTTTCCTGCAAGCGAATCTCCTACGAATATCTTTATGTCTGGATTTACAACCTTGGTAATCTTTGCGATCTGTTGCATGAGGTTCTTACTAGTCTGCATTCTGCCCGCAGTGTCTATCAATACGCAGTCTGTTCTGTGTGACTTTGCGTACAGTACAGCATCTCTAGCAACAGCGGCCGGGTCGGAGTTATAATTTTGTGCGACGAGCTTGACATTAAGCCGCTTTGTATGCTCTCTGAGCTGTTCTATGGCTCCTGCACGGAACGTATCTGATGCCGCTACTACCACAGAGTACTTTGCCCTTTGCAGCATGTGAACCATCTTTGCAAGTGACGTGGTCTTGCCCGTACCATTGATCCCTACAAACAGTATGAGAAATGGTTCCCCCATGACCTTTTTCTTATTTATTCTCTCCAAAAGATTGATCTGCCCTGCCTCATCAAACAGGGAAGATATGCTGGCAACGAGGCTTGATTTTATAGTCTCACCAATCTTGGATTTCTCTACCTTGGTACCGACAAGATCTTTCTTCAGGCCGTCCTTTATAGTATCAATTACCTCGATTGCAACATCGGCCTCTAGTAGGGTGATCTCTAACTCAAAGAGCACATCATCAATATCTTTCTCGTTTAACTCCTTCTCCCCGATGCTCTTTGTTACGCTAGAGAACGCACTAAGCAGCTTGTCAAACATGACTACCGTATTGTATCGGGTTTGGGTTGCATAATGTTGCCGAGCTGCGCATGGACCTGTTCTAACTGCGCCATGGTATTCCTCCTTGCAGTGTCGTTGTCTGTTAATGCAACCGTAGCTTCCTTCATCCTCATCTCTAGGTAGTTCAGTGTGGCAGCAGCATCTTTCTCTATGGCAACTTCGGGACTTACTCTTAGTATTATCTTTTCAAACGAGATCTTTGCAGGCACAATCACACTTCCACCAATGTCCATCAAAACATCCGTCTTATCCTTGCCCTTGAGATTCTTTATGGCCTCAATGGCGTTTGTCAAGCTGATGATCAGGATTTTGAGCCTCTCTTGATTTTTTTCAATGTCTGAAATACGTCTGTCTAGTATGTTAAGTGCTGCTGACAGCTGTTGCGCCTGCTCCTCACTCATACCTAGTAAATCACAATGGCTGTTATAAACGCATTCTGAAATTAAGTGAATATATTAAAGATGTTTGAATCCGTGTTTGGCAGATTATAATCGGATGTATGTTCTATGAAACGGCGCGCCCTGAGTTTGCGCAAATTGAAAAATAAAGAATCGGTGTGTGGTTATGCTGCATTTGCGAGTCTGTTGTTAACCTCGTCCCAGTTGACGACATTCCACCATGCCGCAATATAGTCCGGTCTTTTGTTCTGGTAGTTGAGATAATATGCGTGCTCCCATACGTCACAGCCCAAAAGAGGTACTAGTCCTTCTGTTCTCGGACTGGTTTGGTTTGGCATGGGTTTGTACTCGACATTTTTAGTCGAGGGGTTGTATACGAGCCATCCCCATCCGCTGCCCTGAATCACGGCAGTCGTAGAGGAGAACTTCTCTTTAAAGTCGGCAAAACTACCAAAGGAGCTGTTGATTGCATCTGCAACCGCTCCTCCGGGTTCTCCACCGCCATCTGGCTTCATATTGTTCCAGAAGAGTCTGTGGTTGTCATAGCCTCCTCCGTTGAAGTTAATTGCACTCTTCTTGTCCTCAGGCACAGAACTCATGTCTGATAGAATCTCAAGAATATCCATATCCTGAACCTCGGCAGGACACGAGTCCAAGGCCGCATTCAGTTTGGTTGTGTATGTCTGGTGGTGTTTTGTGTGGTGAATCTCCATGGTTCTGGCGTCGATATGTGGCTCTAGTGCGTCGTACGCATATGGCATCTCAGGAAGTGTGTATTTTCCCATATTCTGCATCGACTGCTACACAATTTATTACTTTACCGTCTGTACCAGTAGTTGGAAATGTGTTTTTCAGGATGTATGTATGGTTTGTAACTGTCTACGGCCTGCGTAAACGATTTGTCAAATTTGTGTCTAGAATCGGTCATTTCGGCGTGGGAGATGTAGACGGTTACTATCAGAATCTGTACAGTCCGGTCTTTGCAGCCTTCCAGTCTTTTGGCTCAAACTCTGCAGGCAGCCCTTCTGCCATGATGCGGTCTGATTCCACCCCTACGTATACGAGGCGCTCTATGCAGGCAATAACATCTTCTTCAGACATGTCTTCACATGGAAGGTTTGTAATGCCGCTTGCCTTGTCAGTCGACATGCCATAGCGGTCGACAAACCATGCAATCGGTGTGCGACCGTTCACTGTATATGATATAGTGGGAATGTTATCAAAGACCAATACACCGTTTAGGTATATCTTAGTGGTATCTGCAAGACGCTTGTTCTTGCCGTCTGCTGTCTTGATCGTTCTTGAACCGAACTTTATTTTTTGAACGATCCCAAATCGGGCCTTTGGCCTGCAAAGATTATAACGCGGACATATCTCATAATTGAGATGGAGTTCGGCAAGTTTTTGGCCTACATCACGAAACGCCCCAAAGTCGGGCGCCATGGGGATGCGCGGCAGTTCTTTTGTTAGATTGCTGGCAAACTTGGCGCGGTACTCTGGATGGTGTAGTATTCCGTATATGTAGTGAAAGATGTCTTTTCTGGTTATTGTGTTGTCGTTGTAATGTTCGCGGTATTCTGAGAGTGCTTTCGTGGTGATGTTGTCGGATCTTTTGTCATTACTATCGTAAATATAGAGCGGGAAGCATTGTCCGTTTTTTACAATTTGTAGGTCTGGTGTGACATCTGTTATGAATAATGAAAAATTACCCGTAAATTTGTATGGTACACAAATCACCTGATTTTTAGAGTCTGGATTCGGGAAGAATGATGGGATTCGGTAAACTGAATTGAGAAACATACGGTCTAGGTACATGTATTGTTTGAAAAATGGCCTGTACAAGGCTGTGCGTATGTTTTTCTTGCTAAATTGTGGTTTGGTTTTGGCTTTTAACAATCTGATTATAAGATCTTCGGTGTATGCGGCCTGCTTGGTATGTGTATCTGGGTTCTTTGGATCCTGTGATGCACAATATTTCACATGGCGCATCATGTTCTTTTCAACATTTTTTCTGGACGTATTGTAGATCCATGCATCCCGATTTGTTTTTATTCCGTTAGAATATGATTTGAATATGGCATGTCCCTCACTGCCACGCTTTACAGAATCACTCCCCATCACCAGATACCTGTAAAAGGAGTCGTCACGCTGATCTACCCAGTCATGATGTTTGTCGGGTGTAATTAGTTGCCAGTCGGTGATTCCGGTAATTGATTTCAGCTCATGCACTCGATCACGCTTATCTTGCCCAGAGTAATATTTTGATTCTAATGATTTGTACTGAATTAAACACTTGTTCTTTTTTGGATTCTTTACCAGAATTATGATCGCAATTGGCGTACGTGTTCCTCCGGCACTTTGTCCTTTGTATTCGAATATGTTGCGTCCATCTCCGGTGATTCTTCCATTGCCTCTTAAGTTAAAACACCATATGTCGGTAAACTCTTTTTCGAAACAGGCGCGAATACCGGATGCCGCTTCGGATTTTACAAAACTGCCATTGGTCACAAACGCTATGACTCCAGATTCTCCTATGCGGTCACTGGCCCACCGCAGAGCGCGTACGTATGAGTCGCGCAGTGATGTCTTTAACTTGACACCGGAATATTTTGCATATGTCTCGGCTATGCGACTGTCAATATGGGGATACTTTGTGTTGGCGTTGTCTTCTGCAAATTTTTCCTGTTTTGCAGAGTACGGCGGATTGCCCACAATGACGGTAATTTTGGAGTTGCGCTGTCTCTCAATCTGCCTTTTCGGACCTGCTAGCAGGTGCTCATCACCCCACTCGCCTATCTCTTTGCTGCTGAACGTGTCGTTGAACACTATTCCAGAGAATGGTTCGTATTCGCCATCATCATGTTCTTCTTGCGTGCGCGAGTGATATACCATCTCACAGTTGACTGCACCGATATAGTACGCCAGCAGGATTATCTCGTTGGCGTGCAGTTCCTCTTTGTACTTGCGCGAGATATCCTCGTCTGTTATCAGGTTTAGATCCCTGCTCATAAGCCTGGCCAGAAACGTACCGGTGCCTGCAAACGGATCTATGATGTTGATATTCTTGCCAGTGAGTCCCCTGCCGCCAAACTCCCTTTTTAAAACATGATCCGCACTTTCAAGTATGAAATCGACAACCTCCACGGGGGTATACACTATGCCTAGCCGCTCTGCTGTCTTTTCCAGGGCGATCTTGAAGAAATCGTCGTATAGTTTTCGCATCAAGTTCTGGCGGCCTGCATCCGTTGAAATGTCGCTTATCCGTTCCTCAAGTGACTTGTAAAACTCCTCTAGTCCTTCAAGCTCCGCTTCAAGGCCGTGCCCGCCTAAAATGTTCACCATCTTGCTCATGGATACTGATACGGGGTTTTCTTCAGTGAACCGCCCGCCGTCAAACAGGGCATTGAATATGCGGGCAGTCACCATGTGCTGTGAAAGCATGTCGATACAATCGTCACGGGTCAATCCGTCGTTTATGATTGCCTTGAGACTCTCATGAAACCCGTCAAACTCGTCAGCGGGCGCACCGTCTGTTATGATCCCTGCAATTCTGGCCTTTATACTGCCTGTTACCGTAGCGACATCCTTGGCCCATGCCTCAAGATACATCCTGCGGCCCACCTTGTCGACCAGCCTTGCACGTATGGCGCTAGCAGGTATCTCGCTGTTGCCCACGCGTATGGTTCCGGTTGTACGGTCCTCTGGATAAACGATACCGTCTTCTCCTATGCCGCCCATGATCAGGTGGTCATCTACAAGGCCGGTCATCTCACCTGCATTGTCGTCGGCTATGGCCGGACCTGCGGATCCCTCCACCTTTTGTTTGATGGCACGTATTGCAATGGACGTATCAAGACGGTCGTCGTGAGATCGCAGGGCAGTCAGCACATCCCAGACTGCCTCATAGTCCTCGCTGCTGTCTAGCATCTCGTGTGCCTCCACGCCGGACGAGACTCCTACTGGTATGATTACATAACCGTACTGCTTGCCCGGTGCCGTTCTTAGCACTCGCCCCACTGCTTGGATGATCTCCACCTGTGATCTGCGCCTCTCCATGAAAATTACCGAATCTAGACTCGGTACGTCCACGCCTTCAGAAAGGCATCGGGCGTTGGATACTATGTGACAGACCGTGTCGTCTTTAGCACTCTCCTCCAGCCACTTCAATACGCGCCTGCGATGTCCAGCGTTTTGCCGACCGTCGACATGATCCACCATGCACCGGAATTCGTCGCCGTCAATGTAGTTTTCAACCGTGTTGGAAAAGTTCTCCTTGATCCTCTCGGAGTCTTTTACGCGGTTTGTAAATGCAATTGCCTTTTGCAGGCTTGGAACGGAACCGTCGATCTTTGGGTCCTGCAGGGCCCTGTAGCAGCCAATCCACTTTGCGGCATCATTCAGCTTTATCTCGGCCGGTATGTCCCTGAGCGTTTCTGGTATGTGTTCTTTATCCACATGCATTACTATCACACGGTAGTCTGACAGCAGGTTGAGGTCTATCGCCTCTGAAAATTTCAGTTTGTATAAGGTGCGGCCGAATTTTTCGCGATCGTCCATTGAGTATATCCTTATGTCGTTCTGGGCCGCCTTGTCCTTGGCGGCCCTGTTAAAAGTTCTGGGCGTTGCAGTCATGTAAAGGCGTTTTTTGGCAGGAACCGCGCCATTGTCGTGGATGAGCTGAAATGATGACCTCTCCTCTTCTGACTCGTCTGCATATTCGGCCCCCACGGTGCGGTGGGCCTCATCACATATTACGAGATCAAATACCAGTTTTGCCTTCTTCTGGGCCGAGGCTACTGCTTTGAGTGACTGATATGTGGAAAAGACTACAGTCATCTTGTCCGGGTTTGCCGCAACTACTGATCTTTTCAGCTGCTTTGATATTGCAGTCTCGTCTACGGTGACGCCGATCTGCAGGCCCTCGACACTCAGATCATCGTTGTTCTTGCCGGCCTCTGAATCTGAGCACACGCCTATGTATCTGTGTGGGATGAGCCGCTGTTCGGACCAGTGTTGCAGGGTCTGCCTGAGCAGTGATATGGATGGCACTAGATACAGGACGGTTTTACCACGGCCCGCAATCTTTTCGGCTATG
>RKRU01000136.1 GCA_007571225.1 Nitrosopumilaceae archaeon
GGGGGAAGGTGGAGGGGGGAGGGTAACCTATAACGCGCAGCCCAGGCCTGTCTATAGCGGCCGGGCTTATTTGACTACAAATACCTCTGATGTGGAGATGTTGCTGCCTGCCGGAGCGGTCATGTCTGCTGTTATGACGTATCTGCCGGGAGTATCGATCGCAGTTGAAAACTCCCCTTCTGTGGGAAGTCCTAGGCCGTCTGCTACAAAGCACTGCTCAAAGAACGCGCCCTGACTCAGCACCGTGTTGCTGTCTGCAAGGTACACTGTAATGTACAGGTCCCCGCAGTCAAACGACGGGTCGTGTACAGTCACACCTACTGATAGTACCTCGCCTGCGGCATATGACTGTGAGAGGCCCATAATGGAAATTCTAGTATCTGTATCATGCGTGGCATCACCTATATCCGAGTCTTGGTCTTGGCCACCATGGCCGACGTGCGATGTGGATTGCGGCCACATATCCAGCTCCCTGCCGGGCCTGTCAAGTATGTCAAACGTTACTGCCGTGGCAAGCGTTACGGATAGAATCACCGGTAGTATGAATACTACAAATACTTTCATGATTCCCACGGCCACAACCTCCAATATAACTACTTGACATCCGTATGTATGTGACTTGCTCTGTATATGGATGCAGCAATCCCGTCACATACACTCAAACATGACTGAAAAACCCGTACTATATTGCCCGATGCTTTCTTTGCAACTACTTGTATTGCAGGGCAAGCAATATCCTACCTGCCGTCTCTCACCTGCAAGCCTCCACTCACAAGCCCATAGAAAAGACACTCCTGCCGTGGGCCGTCTATACTACGCGCGTCATGACTGCCAGTACAGGCGTCACTCTATAACAAAGTCCTTTTCTACAGTTTGGTTGTGCGCATCGGTGATAATCATGGTGTAGGTTCCGTGTATGGTGTCGGCTGGAATAGGCCACTTTGCAACTGCCGATCCGTCGCCTGTAAGCGTAATCTTCTGCTCCGAACCTATGATGGCACCCTCCCCATCTGTGGACGTAACCTTGAGCCATATGGTCTGTTTTGCACCTATCACGGTAATGTCCACATACTTGCCAAGGGGAAGCTCGTTCTTGACCTCTGATATGTGGATGGAGAGTCCTACGGGCACCACATCTACGTCTATGGAGTTCGTGTTTCCGCCACTAGACGCCGTTACAGTCCATACACCGATCTTTCCGCTTGACGGAATGAGCAACGTTTCAAGCGCGGTTCTTCTATCCTTATCCTTGTCCTTTTGTATGAGCCTTGAAAACGTCTCCTTGACGCTGACAACATCACCGTCGGGGTCCGTCATTGTAACTATCAATGGCACAATTACATCCCCCGTATCTATCGAAATCAGGAACTGGTCTCCCGGATGGTACGGGGGATTTATGGCCATGACCTCTATTATGTTGGTGCCTGACTGTAGGCCCACAGTGAACTCCCTGGATATCTTTTCTGTCCCTTTTTCCACCTCTGCGGTGTACAGGCCGCTGCGGTAATCTTGCAGGCCTAGTGTAAATGTCCTCCTGCCGTCGCTCTGCATGGCAATTGATTCTGTGTGTATTATACTGTCTGAGCTGTCAAGAATATTCAGCTTGACTATGTCGGTGGGCTCTGCTGCTATGCTGATTGTGGGCGTCTCCGAACTTCCATAGTTTACCTTGTCAAGTTCAAATACGATCTTAGTGGTGGGCTGCTTATTGACCCCCACAAAGGCGTATTCCTTGATGCCATTCTGACTGACTATTACCGTGTATGTTCCGTCTAGGTCCCTGTGGTTCACTGTATACTCAAACACAGTCGAGTTTGTACCGCTGGTGGGGATTATGTCCGAATAGACGCTTATGTTTTTGGGATTCTCGATGTTTACCTTGAGCGGCGCGTTGTCAGTGGTACCTACGACAAACCTCATTACCTCGCCGCGCTTGTATTCTGACTTGGATGGCTGTATGCTGATGTTGTTGTTGGTTACAATATTCCATGTCTTTTCTATCACCTCATTGCCATCGGTAACCCCTACAACATAGCTGCCTATCTTCATATCCGTGCCCACTATGTGGGATTCGGGTATACTCCAACCGCCCGATTCGTCGGCCGTAATTACATTGGAGGTGTACATGATGCCGTTTCCTCCCTTTATGTACGTGACAATTGTACTGCCTGGATTGGCCGTACCGTGCACCTGCAGCCTGTCACCTATGTTTACGATCTCCGGCACGCCGGATACACTCAGTCTGGTGATGGGCGGCGCCACTTGGTCTGGATTATGGCCTGCAATGGGGGATTCGGGCCTGCTTACTGTAGGGTTTATCTTGAGACTCCTGCTTATCTCGTTGCCGTCTATATCCCTTACTATAAAGTCCACCCTCTCTGCAGGTACGTTGTTTGGTATGTTTGATGTCGTCACGAAGCTTCCACTGTCATCCGTAACAAAGGTCCCAATCAGAAAATCGTTTATGTGGAGCACGAATGATGTTTCAGGTCCGAACTTTTCTCCTATCACCCTGATTGTAGATCCTATGTTTATGGTGTCTGGAATCACCCTAAAGTCAGACTCGATCGTAATATTGTCTGGTTTTGGTGGGGGCTCCTCCTCCTCACCGCCCCCATTTATCTCCTCAATTACGGTGTCGTCGGGTGTCTCCTCGACTACTGGTTCCGGCCCATCCTGGGAGGCAATGCTTGTTATGAGCAGGTTCCCGCCTGCATCAGAAGCACTCCAGTTTATCTCCGATACCGGCAGCTCTGTATTGACTCCGATCTTCACGGATTGTCCGGCCGTGATGGCGGCCGGGCTGGTAAATATTATGTGGTCCTGTTGCACCTTTGTGCCCGTCCAGCCACTTTCGGTCTTAAACGACTTGAATGTGTTGTCGTTGTCTACAAACCATAAGTTTATCTCCGTAATGTCTGCACCCCCGTCGTTTGTTATGGTTATCAGGCTTGTGGTGCCTATCGTAATTATAGATGCGCCTATTGTCTGCGCATGGGCGTAATCGGCCGCTGGCGTCACTAGTACTGCCAAGGCCATCGCTACTGCAATGACTGCAGGCCACATTGCCTGCGTGCGCATGTATCCTGTCATGCTTGCCAGTATCGTATGTAACATCAAGTGCCTCACCTGTTTAGCTCCTGACAAGTTATAACAATATCTCTAATGTTGTGACGTGTGGTGACCTGGAGTATAACATGATCTTTTTGGAGACGCACCTGTCTAAACTCTACCATGTGGCCACCTATCATGTCGTTGTAACATCGGTTCTATAATATATCTCGATACTCAGATGGCATGTGAGGAGTTATCCACTTTAAAAGCACCTGGCACCTGTTTGGGTCCCCACAAATAACTGATTCCAGGTACGAATTTCGCAGATTGTTTCGGCCGAATCTAACGGTTACGGGGTAGTGGAAAGGAAGTGGGTGGGGATGTGGGTACAGAGAATCCGAATGACGTGTCAACCGGTGACGCATTATGGGCAAGATGCAGGCAGTGGCTGTGGATAGTCACAACTCAAACTCTTGGCGGCACTTTTCACACTTGCCACGCTCGTCGCCAGGACGCCCGAGCAGAAAGACCTTTCCTATGGTCTTGCATTCGGGACAGAGGCCTATGGTTACGTTTCTTGCCTTTGTGTTTATGAATTTCTGGGTTTTTCTACGTCCCATGTATAACAGGCGAATCTCGGACGATTAAGGTTTAATGATATGATATATTCATATATTATGATATATTCGTATGATGTGATATATTCGTATGATGTGATATATTCATATGATGTGGAGCCGGATGTCTGGTGGCCTAGGTGTTCCTACATATATCGTGCATTGTGCAGTGGCCGGTCCGTGCGGTACGATCAGACCCCAGCATCAAGCAACGCTGCAAAGAAGAGTATGGCAATGGATATGACCACGGTGACCTCGCCGAGTATTATTGTCTTCTTCCGCAGCCTTTGAATCTCCTGCGCGGAGAACAGTCCTGCCATGATTTTGTCCTCCACGCGCTTTGATATTACCACTACGTGTGTTATGTACACTGCAATTAGGATGATCACCAGTGTCACCTTTATTGCAAGAAAGGTACCATAGCTCGTACCAAGCAGAATCTCGGGCCTGACAAGCAGGGCGTGCGAGTTGTACAGTCCGGTAGCTACAAGTACGACAAGCGCCGGTACAGCGATAAGATTAAAGCGCCTGCCGACGATAATCATAGTCTTCATTCTCCCCTCGACAGAATCGTTCATGGTCCTCAACAACGGAGCAAGCACCACGCCTATGAATACGGAGCCTCCCACCCAGATTGAGGCGGAGACTAGGTGCACCCACGTAAGCATGGCCTGTTCCAGAGATGACATGCTGTTTTGCGGGGTCCCAAGATTATTATTCATTCGGAAAGCTGACCCATGTGGCTTTACACACTCCTTATGTGGATCCATCAACATTGTTATATGCACTCAAACACGATTGAAAAACCTATACTGCACTACTAAGGCCTTTTTCCAGTTATTTTTTGTGTCATGCAGGGCGGGTAAAGTCATACATCTGGGGCCCGTCCATGTTTAATTAAATGATCTGTACCGAGGTGAAATGCCCAGCCGCGTAAGAGATTGTCTGCCGTTATAAGCACATAGCAGATGTCTAGGTCTCACGCTCAAATAATTGATTCTAGGCACGAATTCGACAGATTGTTTATGTCGAACCTAAACGGTATGTAGGAGGAGAAGGAAGAGGAGAAGAGTGTATAACATCCCGGTAAAGCCGTATGTTGGTTTATAATCTTAAAGTTGTAAATTACGGCGTGGGTAGTAAAATACTGCTTGTAGCAGGTTCTATAATTGCTGCCGGCATCGTACTTGCAGTAGTTCTTGGGCCGGCTGTATCGTCACCGGAACCGCCGTCACCGGAACCGCCGTCACCCGAGAAACCCACTACTGAGATGGCCGGTTTTGAGTATGATCCAGAGACGGAAGCGGATTGTACCATGCGCGGAGGATCGTATTTCATGGCCGCCATGTACTACATATGCGAGTTTCCGGTTTCAGACGAGGGAAAATGGTGCACCGATTCCTCTCAGTGTGAAGACATATGCAAGGCAGAAGACGAAAGTGCAATAGCAGGATCGTGTGGTGCCTTTAGTCACGGATGTGATCTGGTATTGAGTAACGGCCAGACGCACTGGATGTGCAGTTGACTTAGGATCAAAGAGGTTCTTCAGTTGTGTTTGGGCGCACATGTGTGGGTACACATGACAAGATTGTTGGATCCGCGTGGGAGGCAGGC
>RKRU01000058.1 GCA_007571225.1 Nitrosopumilaceae archaeon
GCAGTCCGTGGGTCGTTCGGTCTACTAGTGTGCAGATGACACAACTTATGCCACACCTCCACACCTCATGCCTCCCTATTGTTCCCCTATCCGCCCAACTCCCCTTATCTAACCGCTGTGTCTGTGGCAATAGCAGGTTGTAGCCCGTCGCTGACATGTGGGTGGTTCTAACTGTGGTAAAACCAAGACTGTGGTAAAACCAAGACTGTGGTACATGTCTGATATTATTCTGAGAATAATTCGATGTCGACTAATCTTCGTCGATGGGAGACTGCGCCGGGTGGCGTTTTGTATTTAAAGCCAATTGCAGTTTGAAATGCTAAGTAGATAATCGTGGTATTAGTTGCATGGAGCGCGAACAACTGACGACTACTGCATGTTCTATACTGTCGGCATCATTGGGATCTGTACTATCGACACGACGGCAGGCATTGCTGCCGCTTACAGCTGTTGCTGTGATAGTCGCTATGATTGCTGCTGCCGGCGCACCAAACCTGGCATTTGCAGCCGGCGCCATAGGTGAGGGCTTTGCCATAGGCGATGTACTGGACGAAGGCTGGGGCTGGTTTATAGTAGTAGGACTCGGTGCAGTGTTTGCCATTGTAATTACAATAGAGACCAAGGTGGAGGAGAGGTACCTAGGGGTGTCTCAGACATCTGAGTGGTTCAACACTGCAGGCAGGGTAATCAAGACTGGACTTACAGCAGCCGCCATTGTATCTGCATGGACATGGGCAGCCACCCTGCTACAATCCTCGACTGTTGCCTACCAGTACGGAGTCAGCGGACCATTCTGGTATGCGGCGGGAGCCTCGATACAAGTTTTGTTGTTTGGAATATTGGCAATTGAGCTAAAGCGCAAGGCGCCAAATGCGCACACCTTTTTGGAGATAATACGTGCTCGATATGGTGACGGAGCACACCGAGTCTTTCTTGTATTTGCATTGATGACCAACATGATCGTAACTGCCATGCTGCTTTTGGGCGGCGCCGCGGTGGTAAACGGTCTTACCGGCATGGATATCTCAGTTGCCGCATTCCTCATCCCGATTGGTGTCATGATATACACATTGGTCGGGGGGTTGAAGGCCACCTTTGTTGCCGACTACATGCATACTATAATCATATTCGTGGTGATACTGATCTTTGTGGCTACGGTGTACTTTGTCAGTCCCGTCACTGGTGGTATTGAGGGTATGTATGAGAAGCTTACCGAGGCTGCGCGCTTGAACCCTGTTGAAGGCAATGCGGCGGGAGCCTACCTTACCATGGCGTCGCTTGGCGGTCTGATATTTGGTGTGATCAACATAGTGGGGAACTTTGGAACTGTGTTTGTAGACCAAGCCTACTGGCAGCGAGCCATTGCAGCTAGGCCTACCTCGACTGTAAAGGGATTCCTGCTTGGTGGTGCATGCTGGTTTGCCATTCCGTTTACACTTGCAACTACCATGGGACTTACCGCAGTTGCCCTAGGCGTTGACCTGACGCCTGAAGAGGTCCAGCTCGGACTGACTGTGCCTGCCGCCGCCTCTGTATTGATGGGTGAGGTGGGCGCCGTAATGGTGCTTACGATGTTGTTTATGGCAGTGACCTCTGCCGGCTCCGCCGAGCTCATAGCAGTATCGTCGCTAATTACGTATGACGTATATCGTACGTACAAGAATCCCAAGGCTTCTGGCCGACAGCTGCTCAAGGTGTCGCGCGCTACCATTATAGGGTTCGGAATAGGAATGGGCGGTTTGGCAGTCATACTATTGAGTATGGGCCTCTCACTTGGCTTTGTCTATCTAGCGATGGGCGTCCTGATAGGCTCGGCGGTTATCCCGATAGCTCTGACCATCACTTGGAAGCGCACAAACAAGTACGCCGCTACCATCGGTGCTATTGTAGGCCTCTTCGTTGCGCTGGGTACGTGGGTAGGCGTTGCCGCATCCCTGCCCGAGTTTGGCGGCGAGGTATCGCTTGCAAGCCTCGGCAACAACTATTCGATGCTCTTTGGCAACATCGCAGGCATATTGACAGGCGGCGCCATTGCAGGACTGGGAAGTTTGGCCACCCGTACCAAGTTTGACTGGGATCAGATGAAGGAGAGGATAAAGCTTGTAGACATTAGTCCTGCAGACCTCAGCGCGCTTGATGCCGATGAGGAGACGCTAAAGAAGGCATTCAAGTTCAGCCTCAAGGGCGGTGGAATCATGACCCTCGTACTTATCATTGCGTGGCCCATGCCGCTCTACTTTGCTGACTATGTCTTTGATCTAGGATTCTACCACTTCTGGGTGGGAATCGCCGTCTGCTGGGTGAGTGCTGCGACCTTTTTTATAGTAGGTCTGCCCATCATAGAGGCAAGGCATGGAATCGCACAGGTCGCACGCGGCAAGAGAACAACCGTCTCGGAGTCTGGAGAGTCACTGTCAGACGATGGCAGCAATGATGACGACAGCGACGCCAAAAAGAAGGGAGGCTAACACCCCGACTTGACTTACTGTAGCGGCTGCGGCATGACGCTGGGCTGGAAAAAGTACAAGTTCCAGCGGATGTGGCGCATTCAGGGCTATTACTGCAAGAACTGCATGCTGGAACTAGGCAAGGAGTTTGACAAGCATGCACGTATTGTAAGTCCGTCAAGGAAGTGTGATCTGTGCGGCGTAGAGTACTACTTTATGAGACAGTATAACAAGGGTAGTACACACCACAACTATTGTCATGTCTGCTTTGAGGCCGTATCAAACGGTGCGGTTCCGGTTCCTACCAGTCCAGGGACAAAAGAGCTGCCACAGCAGCCAAAGAAGCTTCCACTTGTGATGATAATATTTGCAGGACTCGGGGGCCTTATGATGTTGCTAGGTTTGGGCTTTACCATGATGTCGACTGGAAGTGATGCCAACGTCATGAATATCCTGTTTGGCGCCGTCACCACCGCGCTTGGATTCGTTCTGGTACGCAAGACGTTAAAGTCACGCAGTCTCCTGATGGGCCAGGCCCGCAACAATACAGTTCCCGGTCCGTCAAGGTAGCGGGGGCCCGCTTGGCTGACGATGACGACTACGATGTAGTCGGTGTCTTTCCTGTCTGTTTGGCAGTCAGTCCTTGAGTGCGGCCTTTATCCCCCTTACGAGTGCGGCGTTTATCGCCTGTCCAGATGCCCTACCCCGCATCTCCTTCATGATTATGCCCATGAGCGGCCCAGATGCCCGTTCGCCCTTCTTCCTAACTACATCTATGTTGTCGTGTATTATCCGATCTATGATCTCCTCGAGGCTATCGCTATCTTTCGTGGATAGTATGGGCGCAACAGCCTCCCCGACTGTACTTGCCCTGCCTGACATGATCTCCTGCAGTATCATCTCGACTGCCTCCTTTGCGATCTTCCCCTCATCTAGTAGTCCAAACACCTCTGCTACCATGTCGTCGTTGAGAAGGCCGGAGTCGAGACCTTTCTGTCTCTCAAGCGCAGTTATCGTATAGCAGAGCACCGATGCCACAAGCGTGGGTCTGATATTGGACAGCTCGGATGTGATCCTCTCAAAGAGCCCTAGGTGGGCCGAGTCCCACAACTGCTCTGCAAGCTGCGCGTTGATGTTGAACTTGGACTGCAGGTCTGGGCTGCTAGAATAAGAGATGCGTCGTCATGCGCGAGTGTATTCAGCCTCTCTGTAATACCTGCAAGATCCTGTTCTGTTATACCATAGGCCGGCAGCTCGTCTGTGTGGAATATTCCCCCCACTCCGAAACGGCGCACAAGCTCGGCTATGTCCCTGCCGAGCCTGACATCCTTGTATGGTGAGTATCCAAATATTCCGCTTGCCCCCCTGAACACCACAGTCGTAATCGTGTCACCGCGCGACACGGCCTTTTGAATTATCTTGGACTTGGACTGGGCCAAGAGATCCGTCACATCGGCTATATCTAGGTCTGGGTCGTGGTTTTCTCGCCATCTGCTCTTCTGTAGTCTTTTGGCGATCGCAAGCAGGCCGTGCTGTCGTTGCGCCTCGTACCTTATCACCTCCTCCAGCTGGTACAGCTGTTGTACACCCTTGATCTCCACTACAGTATTGCCCCCACCTGCAATCGAGATGTTGACATCCTGTCTTATCGAGCCCAGTCCGCGTGTGACCATCCTCGTACTCCGCAGTATCCTTCCAAGGGTCAGCGCCACCATCCTTGCATTATTGTCTATAATTGTAAACGGCTCCGTTGCGATCTCCACTAGCGGTACGCCCAATCGTTCTAGGCCGTACCCCCGGGTTCCGCTGCCGGCATCGTCAAGTATTTTGGCGGCATCTTCTTCTAGGCAGACAGACTGAATTCCTATGGTACTGGGCTTTTCATAGTCTTCGTTTGGCACCTCAAAAGACCCTCCCTCTGATATCAGTATGGTGCGCTGGAACCCGGTAGTGTTTGATCCGTCAACTACGGTCTTTCTCATGGGGTGGAGCTCTGTGTATATTCTGGATTTTAGGGCAGATGCTATGATCAGAGCCGTGCCCCTTGCATCTGGATCCAATTCATGGGGTGGTTCCTCGTCCTGCTCCACTAGGCAGCTACTCCCCAGTTCTGCATAGTATGTGACTGTCCTGTCCTTTGACCTCTCAAAGAGCGCAGCTGGGTCGTGCCCCCCTAGCTCCCCGCTTGCGGATCTCAGTCTGCGCCTGAATACTATGGGATGTTCTGCAGGTTCCCCTGGCGTACACGAACAGAAGAGCTTTTTGCCCGTTGCAAGCTGCTGGTGTATCTCGAGTCCCACCATGACTCCCAGCGCATCTAGGTCCGTTGTGTTGCCACCCGTTGTGTTGCCACCCTCACGTGCGCCCAAATTATGTCATCTCCGATGCAATATTCTTGAGCATTATCTTTTTTATCCCATCCGCGTCGCTGGCGTTTCCAGCCGCCCACATGGCCTTTACCAGCGCCACTTCGGGTATCATGTTGTTGAGTGGTACCACGCCCATGTCGGCCAGGTCTCTTCCACTCTCGTATACTGTCATTCTGACCCTGCCGTCTATACATTGCGATGTCATCCCCACAAAGATCCCCCTCGCTACGGCCCTCCTTATCTGGGTATATGCGGTTCTGCCTACGTGTCCGAGTCCAGTCCCTTCAAGGATTATGGCCCTGTATCCTGTGTTTATGATGTGCTCTAAGATGTCTGACCCAAAACCCGGATGGTATTTTACTAGGGCAACCTTCTCGTCTAGCGCCACTCTAGGCTCGAACCGTATCGCACCGACGGTCTCTTGCGTGTTGGTGTTGGTGTTGGTGACAGAGACAGAGGTAGAAGAGGCAGCAACAGGATGGTTTGATGTTATCACATCATCTGATATGGTAAACGCCGGCTTGGCTTGGCCTATGGTTTTAAATGCGTCTCGCCTGCTTGTGTGGTTCTTCCTTACCCTCGTTCCTATATGGCAGGCCACGACATCATCACTCGTATCTTCATGCATTACGATATAGGTGCCCCTGCCTCCATGTCTGGTGATAAATCTGGCTGCCCCGATCAGGTTGGTTGCCGCATCAGACGAGGCACGATCCGATGATCGCTGGGCTCCTACAAGTACGATGGGTATGGGATATTTGGCAAGTGCAAATGACAGAAAGGCCGATGTATAGTGCATGGTGTCTGTTCCATGGGCCACTATGACACCGGCATATCTGGCGCCCTGGTTTGTGCTGGCGTCTGTGTGCTCTAGTATGCTCTGTGCCAGCTGCAGCCAGTGTTCTGGTATGATGTTCTCTGAATACTCTGAGATTACGACCTTTGGGTCGATATCGGCTATCATACCAAGCTCTGGTACGGCCTCTTGCAGGTCGTCTGCTGAGAGTACCGGGGTCACCGCACCCGTCCTGTAGTCTATTCTGCTTGCGATCGTACCTCCCGTGGATAGCAGGAGTATCCTCTTTTTTGTGGTGATCTGTTTGGCGTCTGTTTGTGCAGGCTCTGGCGTCATTGTAGTGGGTGTAGGTGTAGGTGTAGGTGTAGCCGGATCTACAGATACCGCATCTGCCACATCGACTGTTGTAATTCTGTCGATCGCATCTACAATTATCCCTACATTGTAACCGCTCTTCAGTTTTAAGACTATATGCACATCGTCATTTGCATGCTCGTATCTTGGCATTACAATCCCCGTCTGCTCGGTATTGTCACATACTACAGTTATGGTGTCGCCCACATTTACGCCTGTATTCTTTAGAAGATCTAGCGCTCTTCCGCGGTATCCCTTTCTGTTTACAGGCATTACACATGCATATACGCTATCTGTAATATGGTGCCACCAGCTTCTCGCCCAGCTTGAGGTCCTTTTGCTCCCTGACCTTCTTTATGGCCTCTTCAAAGCGCTTCATGTTTACCTTGGCCTCTATACTCTTCTTCTCCACATCCTTTACGTCCGGATGGGAGTCTAGGAACTCGTGTATGACAAGTGAGACTGCTGTGTTGGCAATGGATGCAGTATCGGCTCCACTCATGCCGTCAGTCATCTCTGCCAGCTTGTCAAAGTTGACGCGCTCCAGATCGTTGGGATCATCTACTATGGGTATCTTCTTGGCGTTGATGCGCAGTATACTCTTCCTACTTTCTTTATCAGGCAGCGGGATCTGTATTATCTTGTCAAACCTACCCGGACGCAGCAGTGCGGGGTCGATCATGTCTGCCCTGTTGGTGGCTGCAAGCACTACGACTCCGTGCATGTTCTCCATACCGTCAAGTTCGGTGAGCAGCTGTGATACGACCCTCTCGGTCACTGCCGTCTCCCCGCCGGATCCCCTGATTGGCGCAATGGAGTCTATCTCGTCGAAGAATACTACGCATGGCGAGGATTGGCGCGCCCTCTTGAATATTTCTCTGATGCCGCGCTCGGACTCGCCTACCCACTTTGACAGCAGTTCGGGTCCGCGTACCGAGACAAAGTTGGCCTCGCTCTGGGTTGCCACGGCCTTTGCAAGTAGGGTCTTGCCCGTGCCGCTAGGTCCGTGCAACAGTATGCCTCGGGGCATGCTGTGTCCAAGCTTGTCGTACAGTCCGGGATACTTCATGGGCCACTCCACTGCCTCTTGCAGGTCGCGTTTTACATCGTCTAGTCCGCCGACCTCCTCCCATCTCACATCCGGGTTCTCGATAAAGACCTCCCTCATACCTGATGGGGTCACCTCGATCAGCGCCTTTGTAAAGTCCTCGTGATTCACCACAAGCTTGTCTAGCGTCTCGGGTGGAATCTTCTCCTCCTCAAGGTTCAGTATTGGTAGCAGCCTTCTGAGGCACTTCATGGCGGCCTCCTTACAGAGGTACTCTAGATCGGCGCCCACGTATCCGTGACTTATGGAGGATATCCTATCAACGTTGACATCGTCGTCAAGCGGCATATTTCTGCTGTGTATTGCCAGTATGTCCTTTCTACCCTTCTTATCAGGCACCTTGATCTCGATCTCGCGATCAAACCTGCCCGGACGGCGCAGGGCGGGATCGATTGCGTTGGGCCGGTTGGTGGCAGATATCACTATTACCTTACCGCGGGCCTCTAGTCCGTCCATGAGTGAGAGCATCTGGGAGACGACCCTGCGTTCCACCTCACCGGTTACCTCTTCTCTCTTGGGCGCTATCGAGTCGATCTCATCTACGAATATTATGGACGGAGCCTTCTCCCTGGCCTCCTTGAATATCTCGCGCAGCCGCGCCTCGCTCTCGCCGTAAAACTTGCTCATAATCTCGGGACCTGATATGCTGATAAAGTGGGCGTTGCTCTCGTTTGCCACGGCCTTTGCAAGCAGCGTCTTGCCGGTGCCAGGAGGCCCGTACAGGAGTACCCCCTTTGGCGCTTCAATGCCTAGTTTTTCAAATATTTCGGGATGTCGTAGCGGCAGCTCGATCATCTCCCTGACCTTTTTAATCTCGTCTGTCAGTCCTCCAATATCCTCGTACGTGACCTGTGGCACTCCGCGGAGTGGCTCCCCTTTCTCGGCTATGCGGAATACGGTCTTTTGTGTTACAAGAACCGCATCGGATGCCGGGGTCACCCCGATTACCTGAAACGTCAGCCTTCCGCCAAAGTATGGAACCATTACGTTGTCCCCCTTGATCAGGGGAACACTTTCTAGGGCGTCTGCAAGATATCTCTCGTCTATGGGCGGTATTGATTCTAGCGGCGCCACCACCACCTTTTCTGCACCAACTGCCTTTATCTTCTTGACTGTAATCGTATCGCCGATTGCTATACCTGAGTTGTTTCTACCTAGACCGTCTATTCTGATTATACCCTTGCCCTCGTCTGATGGATAGAGTGGAAGACATTTTGCCACCGTCCTCCGTTTCCCCTTTATCTCTATGACATCCCCTGTGGATGCGCTGAGCGTATCCATGGAGTCGTAGTCTATCCTTGCAACCCCTCTTCCGACATCACGCGTATAAGCTTCCAGTACTTTCAGGGACAGGGCATTCTGACTCATACATAGGTAGCCTTATGGCTACGTTTTATACCTTTGTCATAATGAATTGTAAAAGATTTCTTCCTTTACTGGCACCTGTGCCCTGTGAAAAAAAGACGATA
>RKRU01000102.1 GCA_007571225.1 Nitrosopumilaceae archaeon
GAGGCCCCGTAGACGGGGAGTGGACCCTCGCGGCGCGCCCGCTCTCCGGCCCGTTCACGTTGGAGAACTGGAGACTGGACGTGACCACATCCAACCCAGCCGAACCACCTGCGGGAATAGCCGGATACTGGTAAGCGTTTCTGCTAATACAACCAACCCTATTTTTTATTTTGTTTTATACGTGTAGAGTAGATTGTAGTTTCGTCTAAGAACGGGTTTTTAGCATCTGCAATATCTGATCTGTAATGTGATGATGATGATGATGATGGTGGTGGTGAAACGAACACATCAGCAGCGCGCTGGGATGCAATTATAGCAGATGTACAAATTCTGGAAGGCAGACTCAACGTAACTGTTTATGTCCCGCGTAAATAATTTACCAAATTTGTGCCTAGAATCGGTCATTCGGGCGTGGGGGGCGTAAACAGTTCAGCAATATCACTATTACTTAAATCGGGCAACGGCGCAGCAATATCATGTCGACACAGATGTTATCTGCAAGGCGCGGTGTTGCAACTGACGAGATGAGGCAGGTTGCCCGTGATGAGGACGTGACGCTTGAATGGCTGCTTCCAAAGATGGCATCAGGCTCCATAATAATACCAAGCAACAATGTGCGCCCGCAAAAAATTCACAACGTGGGGATAGGCAAGGGGCTTAAGACAAAGGTCAACGTCAACATAGGGACATCCACACTCAATGTGGACCTGCCCGGGGAGATTGAAAAGGCCCGAGTTGCAGTAAAGTACCACGCAGATACCATAATGGACCTGAGCGACGGCGGTGATGTGGGGGAGATCCGCAGGACGCTGTTAGAGGCGGCTGCCCCAATAACCTTTGGGACTGTGCCAATCTACGAGGCCTACAACCATGGTATAAGCGTGCACAAGAATCCCCTTAATCTGACCGAGGACGACTATCTCAACGCGTTTGAGAACAACGTAAAGGATGGAGTCGATTATACCACCGTACACTGCGGTATTACCAAGGATATTGCAAAGCGCATACTACAGGTGCGCCGCCACGGTGGGGTGGTCAGCAAGGGGGGTACAATTACTGCGGCATGGATGCTAAAGCACGACAAGGAGAATCCATACCTTACCCACTATGACTATATGATCGAGATCGCAAAGAAGTATGACGTGACGTTCAGTTTGGGAGATGCCCTCAGGCCAGGCTCTATACTAGACTCCCATGACGAGCTCCAGGTACAGGAGATGATCAACATATCGAGACTTGCCAAGCGGGCACACGAACAGGGGGTCCAAGTTATGATAGAGGGCCCCGGACACGTGCCGTTAAACGAGGTGGCCGCCAACGTCCGATTGGCAAAGTCGTTGATTGGTGACGTGCCTTATTACGTACTGGGCCCGCTCGTAACCGATGTGGCCTCTGGACACGACCATATTGCAAGCGCCATAGGGGCCGCCGTATCTGCAAGCGAGGGGGTGGACCTGCTCTGCTATCTGACGCCGTCAGAACACCTAGCACTGCCTAACGCCGAGGAGGTAAAGGCGGGACTCATTGCATATAGGATTGCAGCGCACGCAGGCGACCTAGTCAAGATCCGGGAGAAGGCCATAAAGTGGGATGCTGCAATGACTGAGGCTAGGCGTACGCTTGATTGGGAGAGGCAGCTGGCACTGTCCATAGACCCCGAAGAGGCCGCCCGGATACATGGCAGGACCGGCCAACACCCTGGAAACAATGTCCCGTGTACGATGTGCGGCGGAGCGTGTGTATACATGATGCTGCCGCAGCAGAAGATCTATACGCCTGCTGACGCCATATCTGTAGAGCCGGACATGGCTGTGTAGTACTTTTCACTGGTTTTGTATGTTTTTTGGCATATTACGTCTAGAAAACATACATTTGTTAATGAGATACTCACATCACACCAGTTAGTCGCATGCATGCCTAAAGCAGGCACAGTAACACCTTCTCAAGATCTGGTACAGTATCATACGAGTCGAGCTCGTCTGTGTCGATCCATCTGTACTCCGAGTTCTCCCAGTTTAAGGTTATCTCGGGACTGCGCGTCTCAAAGAGAAATGAGTACACCCTCCACATGTGGTTGCGGTACTGGGGCGAGATTATGTGCATCGCATCTCCCGTACGTACCAGTCTGATGTCGCACTCTGCAATACCCACCTCCTCGAATATCTCGATCTTGGCGCGCGTCAGGGGCTTCTCACCCTTCTCTATGATGCCGCTTATTCCGGCCCACAGCATCTTCATGGATCTTACCTTGGAGCTGCGCCTCAGAATTAGTATCTTGTCGCTCTCGACATCTCGCAGAAATGACGTGACTATCTCCGTACTCTTCATTGTAGTACTTGTACGTGCTGGACGGCCGGCACGGCCGCCATCTGAGCCGGGCCTAGGTTGTGATGGGCGTATACTACTGCCATCGTTGCGGCCGTGGCCGCCGTGGCCGCGGCTGTGGTGTTGGTATCCACTATGGCCTCCGATTCCGCTTGCTGTTGTTGTTGCTGCTGCCGCCATGGCGCGGACTGCGCCAATACCGATTCTAGCATACTGCGGCCCAGTCTCTGGATTGTACTGCTGCCACATATCAGAACCGGTACTACTATGCGCGGTGTGGTTCATCTAAACGCCGGGCCCCGTTTTACCGTATAGCTCCATTGCGGACGGTCAGGTGCCATCATCATCATCACAATCATAATCATCATCCCTGCCGGGATTACTTTTCAACTGCCTTTACCATCTTTGTCAGCCGCTTGTAAGAGTTGTTGAGGTCCGTATGCTGCGAGAGCCTCTCCTGACAGCTTGTAATGTAGTCTATCACCTCGTCTGTCTTTGACTCCTGAACCGCAGTCAGTAGCCTTCCTATATCCTTCCACAACTCCTCGGCAACCCTACGGATCTCGGGATTTGCAATTATGGTCTCTATGAGCTCCGGCGATTCTGTCATTATGCTCTCTGCCAGCGTCTTTTGGACGCGGAACGTGGTGCCGGACATCTTTTCAGTCAGCATCATCTTCTCGTCTTTTGATACTATGTTGGCAAACACCAAGTTGAGCAGGTGTGTCAGTCCTAGTATAACGGCGATCTTCTTGTCGTGTTCGGCCGCATCAATGGTGACAAAGTTGGCGCCTTCAAACAGCGACTTTATCACGGTAAGCTCCTTTTGCGCGTCGCGTACGGGTATTAATATTATGTTCTGTCCGCGTATGGTCCGGATTCCAGGGCCGAACATGGGGTGTATGCATATCGGGTTGGCCTTGTTGGGCACCTTCAAGAGTGATGTCATCACCTTGGACTTTTCTGACGATATCTCAATCAGGTATGTTCCGCGGGCCATCTCCTTGGCAATCAGCCTTATTATCTCAGGTGTCCTTCTAGTTGGGGTGCACAGTACCACATAGTCCGTCTTTAATATGCCGCTTACAAGCGAGCCTGTTATTGAGATGTTCTTTGCAGTTATCTCCTTTTCAGAGTCATAGCCGGTAACATCAAAACCCTGATCAACGAAATATTTTGCAAACCAGCTTCCCATCTGCCCACCTGCACCGATTATGGTAAGCTTCTTTTTTGTCATATGTGACCCCCGTATAACATACCCTTTAAACTATTCATCCCCTTAATTAGTATCTTTGCATCATTGCATGCAGATATCCTGATAAAGTCCCTGTAGGATCCAAAACCCGCGCCCGGAGCTACTGCCACTCCCTCCCCCTCGAGGGCGGACTCTGAAAAGGCAGTACCGTCAAACCGGTCGTCGTCACGTCTTATGCGGGCAAAGATGTACATTCCACCGTCCGGCTCCATAAACTCCATATTCATGCTGTGTGCGTGCTGCATCAGTACGTCAAGCCGTCTTGCAATCATGTCAGCATTTCCCGAAACGTCCTCCTCTAGCGCCTTCATGGCCGCATACTGTATCGGTTCTGAGGTGCTAGTCAGACAGAGCGCCCCGAGCGCGGCCATCCTGTCAATTATCTGTGCATCTGCGACGGCATACCCGATGCGGAATCCCGTCATTGCGTGTGACTTTGAGAATGACTGTATGGCAATGCCTCTGTCATATCCATATGACAGTACACTCTGCCAGCCACTGTTCTTGCCTGCATACTCTGAATAGATCTCGTCGCTTAACACATAGAGCCCGTGTTCTGCTGCTAGGCTCATAATGGTGTCCATGGTGCCCTTTGTCAGTACCTTTCCTGTGGGGTTGTTTGGATAGTTGAGGACGATCATTCTAGTGTGTGAGTTGACCAGTTTTGCTATCTCTGTCGTTGATGGTGTCCATCCATCTTCTAGCGTGGTGTGTATGGTTCTTACCTTTATTCCTGCATGCATCGCGCAGTCGCGATAGGCAGGCCAAGCAGGTTCTATTACGATCATCTCGTCTGTGGGGTTGAGCAGAGTCGTAACTGCGGCAAACACTGCAAACCTTCCGCCGGGACTGACCATTATGTTATCTGCCGATACCTGCGCGCCGAATTTCCCTGATGCGTATGCGGCCAGGGCCTGTCTGAATTCGGGCCTGCCCCTTGCGGGTCCATACCTTGTATACCCGTTGGTATATGCATCTGTCAGTGCGCGGCCTGTTGCCGCAGGTGGCATAAAGTCAGGCTCCCCCACCTCCATGTGGATTATGCTACGGCCCGCCCTCTCTAGTTCCTGTGCTCTGTGGAATACTGACAAGTGTGTGGCTGCGGCGCCAGTTGCAGTGGATTGTTGCTGTTGTTGCTGTATCCTAACTGACTCGTTTAGCAGAAAGTTCAGAAAGCGTGTTACAACATCATATTCCCCGGATTCACGATCATCGACTAGTCCCTCCTGCTCACACAGGCCAAGTATCTTCTGCCTCAGCTGGAACTCGCGGGTTTCGTCAGTTATATCCCGCCCTGTCTCTTTTTTGAGCGTGCCTATATCGGTTGCAACCCTTGTTCTGGCCAGCAGAAGCCGTGCCATCTCCATTGTAAGTACGTCCATCTTTTGGCGCAGCGGTTCTATCTCGTCCACTTACGACAACACCTGTCCTATGTGTCCTGTGGTCAGCGCGTGATCGGCCAGTACTAGGGAGACTAGTGAGACTACTACCGGCGGTGCACGCGGTACCACGCACGGATCATGCCTTCCCTTGACGCGCATGGTGGTTTTGCTCATATTACTGACATCGACAGTCTCCTGTTCAATGGCTATGGAGGATGCCGGCTTGAAGGCAACTCGCATGGTGATGGGCATGCCGTTTGAGATCCCGCCTAGTATACCGCCAGAGTTGTTTGTGCGAGTGACTATTCTCTTGTCGC
>RKRU01000114.1 GCA_007571225.1 Nitrosopumilaceae archaeon
GATTCTGGGGATCATCGCACATGATGCACGCAAGGCGTTTGGCGACAATATAGTACAATTTGATGTGACCGGTCATGAACCGGCCCACACTATAAAGAGGATACTGGGCGCCATTGCAGACAATAATGCGACAGCTGCAAGGATCAGTCACATCCGGCCTGCATCCACACCGGGCAGAATAGTGCAGGCTGGGCATAATGATGGTTATGGTTATGGTGAGAGTGCAGGTGTAGGTACGGGTGTAGGTGCGAGTACGGGTGTAGGTGCGAGTACGGGTGTAGGTGCGAGTACAGGGGCAGGTACGGATGCTGGTACGAGTACAGGGGCAGGTACGGATGCTGGTACGAGTACAGGGGCAGGTACGGATGCTGGTACGAGTGTAGATGACTACGGTGACGAGGTGGACTGGCTGGGCAACATAACAAAAGACGGCAGGCTGGGTGAGTTCTTCGATCTGGACTAGCTGATTCATTAATTAATCTCAGTAAATCCACCACAATGTTGTTTGAGATACTGCGAGGCGACCTTGCGGCAAGAATAGGCAGAATAAGTACAAGGCATGGCACGGTGGAGACACCTGCATACGTACCTGTCATCCATCCGGTAAAACAGACCATACCGGCACACGAGATCAGGGAGATAGGGTTTGATCTCGTAATTACAAATGCATACATTACAATGAAGTCGTACGGCCAGGAGGCCGTTCATAGAGGAATCCACGACATCATAAAGTATGACGGGGCCATAATGACAGACTCTGGTGGATACCAAGTTCTGGAATATGGAAAAGTAGATGTCACACCGCCTGACATGGCGGCCTTTGAAAGGGGGATACGGACCGACTTTGCGATCCCGCTTGACAGGCCCACCGGACTTGGCATGTCTTACAAACAGGCCGAATCATACGTCAAACACACCCTCAGGGTCTCAAGGGAGACGCTCGGCAGGCATGGCGGCGATGACAGCAACCAGATCTGGGTGGGCCCCATACAAGGAAGCGAACATCCAAAACTGGTCACAAGATCCACCAAGAGTCTTACAAGAATGGGTTACAAGATGCTCGCGCTGGGCAGCCCGGTCGAGTTCATGGAGTCTTACGAATACAGACTTCTTGCAGAGATGATAATTACGGCAAAAAGGCACATACCGCACTCGGTGCCACTGCACCTCTTCGGCGCTGGACACACACTTACCATTCCGCTTGCCGTAGCACTAGGATGTGACACGTTTGACTCTGCATCATACATACTGTATGCAAGACAGAACAGATACATATCAGAGGACGGGACGCGCAGGCTTGACGAACTTGAGTACTTTCCGTGTTGCTGCCCGACATGCAGCAAGTACACTCCTGCAGAGATGCTCCAGGCAGACTTAGAAGAGAGGACACGCCAGCTTGCGCTGCACAACCTGTACGCCATAAAACTAGAGGTGGACAAAACCAAACAATCGATTCATGAGGGAAGGCTATGGGAGTATCTACTAAAAAAGGCAAGGACACATCCCAAACTGTACGAGGCGATCACGAGTATAATCACCACGGATGATGTAAGGGACGCATTCCATACGGGCACCGCACAGTTCAAGCAGAAGGCAGTATTCCTTTACAGCCATGAAGATCAGTACAGGCCCGAGGTTGCCGCGTACCACAGGACTGCCCGCAGATTCAGGGCGAAGGGAAAGAGCATAGTTGTAGTGACGCCCGAGACAAAGAGCAAGCCGGCGTACCTGTCGCGCGAGTACAGGGAGGCGTACAGGCATGATTATGACGGTGACGGTGACGATAATGTGGACAACAGCTCCATACAATTCTGCCAGTACAATCCGGTGCTGGGAATAATTCCAATAGAGATATCCGATCTATACCCGGCGGCGCACCACGTGACCGCCGTCCGGCCTTATAATCCAGAACTGCATGTAGAATTTGCAGAGACGTGGGATCGCTTCTTTGCAAAAAACAACTTTGAGGAGGTACGATACTACAAGAATGACGAGTTTATCGGCCACTTTGTAGAAAGGCTTGACGGTATAAGAAAGCGGTATCTCCCCGACAAGTAACCTGCAATCCCACTACGGCCTTCAGAGAACAAGACAGATAATAAAGAAAAAAGGAGTGGATCACGGTTAAAGTGCCGCGTCCTCGGCCCAGCCCTTGACGAACACTCCATTCTCATGGAGCGGTACTGGCTGTCCGGCGGTATAGTTCATCGGCCTCATCCAAAAGATGGACTTTGTCGGACACACGCCAATGCATGCACCGTCAGAGATACATCTCTCCGGATAAAAGACAAATGCCTTACCTCTCTTCCAGCCCTGGACTGGCTTTACTCTAAGGACATCGGGTCCTAGTGACGTACAGATCTCTACACACAGTGCACAACCAATACATCTCTGCTCGTCGATATCCGGCAGTATTGCTATAGGCATTACAAACTGACTGTCGTCTAATATTATTTAAACTATGAGCAAAAACCATAACCCCGTTATGACATATGGGGGGCGGATCCCGCCATTACTAAAAAGTAAAAAAAAGAACTCGTTGTTAATACAACTATTTTTTCTGTCTCATTGCGTCAATTTGACCGGATGTTACCCAGTCAAGAAGTTCAGCGGAGCTCGGATTCAGTTCTGCCTTCTTGTTCATCAGATTACTAACCCAGATCCAGTTAATTTGGTTCAGTAGGGGTTTTTCATCCTCGTCGCCTGCTCTGACTTTACTCACAAGACTCGCGTCCTGCTGAGCAAGCCACTCTGCAAAAGATCTTCCCATGTGCTACAAGGGGCGTTTTATGTTAATTAAAGCTTTTGAAGATTACACGTTGCATAAAATAAGGGACGACAGAGGCCGCATCACCACCACCAACACGTAGTCAGGCCGCACGCGCCAGTATGCACAAAGGGAGAGTTTTGGGGATGAATTAATGGGGCTATCTGATACATGCGGATATCCATAAGGCAGGAGCCATACAGCAGATAAGAAGGTTTTAACGTAGATGTTTTTGCATCAAAACCTTGGATGTTAAAGTTTTGGGAGCCGCAGGCGAGGTGGGACGATCAGGGTTTCTGGTTGGGTGTGAAGGCACCAACATACTGCTAGACTATGGAGTAATGTTCGGCAGAAGGGGATCGCCCCCGCAGTATCCCCTGCATGTCAGGCCAAAGGACATCGATGCGGTGGTAGTTACACATGCACACCTTGACCACTCTGGATGCGTGCCGTCGCTGTTCGTAAGCGGGAATACCGATGTCTATGCCACGCCACCCACACTGGACCTGTCAGAACTGCTGATAACTGACATGCTCAAGGTGGAGAAGAATGCACATCAGTTTGACATGATCGAGCTTGATAATATGATGAAAAACACTAAGGGGATAAGATACAGACAGAAGGTTACAAAGGGGGAGGCCGCCTTTGAACTGAGAGAGTCGGGCCATGTAATAGGCGGAAGTACGGTCCTAGTCGAGTCAGAGAAGAAGAGACTCTTTTACACTGGGGACATAAAGACAAACGGCTCGCGCATGCTGCGAGAGGCAGACATGGACATAGGCCAGATAGACTTGCTGATCACCGAAAGTACATACTCCCAGACATCACAAAAGCCTAGAATGCAGTCAGAACGGGAGCTTGTAGAGTTTGCAAACGAGGTAATGGATAGAAAGGGCGTGCTGTTCATACCGTCGTTCTCCGTGGAGAGGTCCCAGGAGATCGCCTGCGTGCTGCAGAATGCAAACTTCAAGCACAAGATAATCATGGACGGTATGGCGCTGAAGGTAAACGAGATAATACTCCGACACCCGGAATATCTCCGCAACCCGGACATCTTCAGACGCGTGGTAAACAATGCAGTCTCCATCAGGGACCACTCGCAGCGGAGACGCGCCCTGCGCCAGAGCAGCAAGGGCGACGAGCGGGCCGAACCCTGCGTGGTCATCTCGCCTGCAGGCATGCTAGTAGGCGGCAACGCGGTCTTTTACCTACAGGAGCTGGCGTTTGACAACAGAAACGGGATCGCGTTGGTCTCATACCAAGGGGAGGGAACCCCCGGCAGGATGCTACTAGAGACAGGCAAAGTAGAAGCACGGGGTAGGGAGATCACAGTCGAGGCAGAGGTAAAGCAATTTGAGTTCTCAGGACACGCAGACAGGGACGAGCTCTTTGCAATGCTGAGAAAGATAGAGGGCGATCCGAAGGTTCTGACGGTGCACGGTGATGGGGAAGATTGCAGGGTATTTGCACGCGAGATACATGAAGAGTTCGGATGGGATGCACACGCCCCATCTGCAAACGATCTGGTACAGGTCTGATGAGGACTCGATGAGTGCAGCCACACGCAGAACAGATACTAGGAGATCCATCAAGGAAAAAGAAGAAGAAGAGAGGCCCTACAGGGCCACACACAGTATAGATGTCAAGACATCCATCAACAGCGGCCAGGTCTTTTTGTGGAAGAGCCCAGATGACACGATGCAGTACTATGGCATCAACGGACGCGAGATACTGAGGGTGGATGCAGATACGGGCAGTACAGAATCGTGGATGGGCGGCACGTGGGGCAGTGATACAAACGATTTTTTTAGAAACGGCGACGACACGGGCGCCATACACCGATCCATATCTACAGACAGGACAGTCGGGGAGGCAGTCAGGACGTATCCGGGACTGAGGGTGCTGCGGCAGGACCCGTACCAATGTACAATATCGTTCATAGTCTCTGCAAACTCCAACATACAAAAGATAGCAGCAAACCTGGCCAAAATTACAGTCATGTTCGGCGACAGTGTCAAAGTAGATGGAATGGAGCTCTCCTTGTTTCCAGAACCATCAGTGCTTGCCGCAGCATCTGTACAGGAGATACGCAGGTGCGGTGTCGGGTATCGCGCAGAGTACATAATCGAGGCCTCAAAGATGGTGGCCTCAGGCGAGATCGATTTTGATCTCATAAGAATGGAGAGTAGTTATGAAAATGCCATGGACGCAGTGCTCCGGCTTCCAGGCGTTGGAAACAAGGTGGCCGACTGCATCATGCTGTTCTCGCTTGATAGGCTAGATGCATTTCCCCTTGACAGGTGGATGGTACGCATATTACAGAATAAATATAACCATATAATAGAGACAGACATTGTGAACGGTTCGCTGACTGACAGGCGCTACCGCAGGCTTCACGGCCGCGTTGTAGATATCTTTGGGCCGTACGCAGGATACGCGCAACAGTTTCTTTTCAAGATGGAACGGGACGGCCGGGGCGCCAGATGG
>RKRU01000137.1 GCA_007571225.1 Nitrosopumilaceae archaeon
CAAACTGTTTTGTCACAAATTTAATTACGACTGCTTCGTGGCATCGACCTCATGCAGCAGTGACAGGGAGTTTATGCAGTATCTGAGGTTGGTAGGCCTTGGACCATCATCAAAAACATGTCCCAAGTGTGAGCCACATTTGTTGCAGTTGACTTCTGTCCGCACCATACCATAAGACGTATCAGAGATGTACTCTATGTCCTCCTCATTTAGGGGCTCCCAGAAGCTAGGCCAGCCCGACCCGGAATCAAACTTTGCGTCAGACGAGAAGAGGTTCTTTCCACAGCATACGCATCTGTAACGGCCCTTTAGGCTGAATGTATTGTATCTGCCCGTAAACGGCCGTTCGGTTCCGTGGTTGACACATATCTCGTACTGCTCCGGCGACAGCTTCTCTCTTAGATCCTTTGGGGACGGCTTGTCCGTGGCCACACCGTTGTGACTCGTCACTGATATTAGAGGGTTTTGAGATGAAGTGTATATATTCGTAAGACATGCCCCATAGCGTTATGGGTTACTCTCCCTCCTCCCTTCCCAACCCAATACACTAATGTTTGTATTGTACAGAACCGATAGATCTATATAATCAGTATAAATCATGTTTATGAGGTATAAACAAACCACCCTACGCAGTGAGATTACCAGACTACATGAAGTGATTGGCACAGTAGAAGAGAGGAATGCGCAGAAAAATGATGCCATAAGCCAGTTAAAGGTCAGAAATGCTAGGTTGAAGGCGGCAGTTGTAGCCAAGTTCTACCGTTTTTTTGACAAAGTCGTTATCTGAGACTAGCCGGGTCTCGTATTTTGGAGAGAGCCTTTGGTACATGCTAGGCTGCGCAGCCTGAACAAGTTCTTCATAAATTATCTCAAAGGCGACTTCAAACACATTCTGATGCACTCAATGCCAATCCTTCAGAATTACTGACGGCAAACTGATACCACACATACACATCACAAGCACACACCAGCTACCACATACCACTTTGGACACCTCAGGCCCGTCACAATGACGGTTTGACAGCTGCCGGTCACAGGTATGACAAACCATTACAAATCAACTTCATAGATCGGATCACTATATAACATCACATAACAGACTTTATAGACACAAAGTGTCAACAATTTGCGGAATTTGTGTTTGGGATTAGTCATTAGAACGTGAGGGACTCAAAGATCTACTAGATGCTTAAAAAATGAGGGTAACTTGTAACCTAGGAGTCTGCATAAGCGTTAATATTTCATGTATTGTAAGGCCATAAATGAAGAAGATTCACGTAGAAAAGCAAGACTCTGTCAAGGCGTACCGCATAAGAAAGACGCTCGAGGAGCTCTCGCAGAAGGCAGGCAGGGGCACGGAGCTTGTAACGGTCTACATACCAAAGGGACGTCAGCTGCATGATGTCATAAACACATTGCAGCAGGAGCAGGGAACCGCCGAGAACATAAAATCAGATACGACTAGGACGCATGTGGTCGACTCGCTAAAGAAGGTGATCCAGCGCCTGAAACTGTACAAAAAGACACCAGAGCGCGGACTTGCTATATTCTGTGGCGCGCTTCCGCCCGAAGGTGGCGGGCCGCTTGGAAGCGAGGTAATCAAGCTGTGGGAGATAGACCCCCCAAAAGATCTCAACCAGTACCTGTACAGGTGCGACAACCACTTCCACGTCGAGCAGCTAAAGGAGATGCTAAAGGACGACAACCTGATTGGCTTTCTTGCAATAGACGCAAAGGATGCTGGATGGGGACTACTCCACGGAAGCAGGATAGATGTTCTTGCCCAGACAGGGTCCGGGGTGGCGGGAAAACATAGACAGGGTGGGCAGTCTGCCAAGCGGTTTCAAAAACTCCGCGAGATGGAACTATCATACTTTTACTCTAGAGTGGCGCAGACCACAAGAGAGTACTTTATAGACATGTACAAGATCAAGGGGCTAGTCGTGTCTGGACCGGGCCCCACAAAAGAGGAGTTCATCAACGGAAACCACCTCGAGTATAGGCTGCAGGACATGATAATTGCCACCATCGACTCCTCATATTCTGGGGCGGAGGGAATCCGAGAGGCGTTTGCAAAGGCCGGTAACATACTTGCAAGCTTTAGGATGGTAGAAGAGAAGAAGCTTGTAGACGGTCTGTTCGGCGAGATAAACCGGCAGACCGGGCTTGGCTCGTACGGGCTAGACGAGGTGGTGGCACACCTGAAAAATAAAGCAGTAAAGGTTGCAATCATAACAGACGATACCGATCTGTACAGGATAGATGTCAAGTGCAGGCGCTGCGGGCACCATCAAGAGGAGACTGTAAAGACTGTAGATGTCATACAGACAAAGAGCAGGCATACAGGTGGGCCCTGTCCGTCATGCAATGCGCTTGAGATCGAGGCCACATCACAGGACATCGTAGACTATCTAGCGACCACTGCAGCCCAATTCGGCTCCGAGGTGGAGGTGGTGTCAGGCATTGCAGAACACGGCAGGATGCTTGCAAGTTTGGGCAGTATAGGTGCCATTCTCAGGTACAACCCGGGCCACGCATAACAGCATTGACATATAGAATCTAGACTAGTCCATACACGCCCTGATCCGTTTGGCAAGATTGGCAAGATCCTGATCGGTTGGAATGTTTCTCTTTGTCCATATGGTGTCACGATCGTTGTATCCCGGAATTATATGAACATGTACATGAAAGACCATCTGTTTTGCCGCCCTGCCATTGTTCTGGCCTAGGCTGAAGGCATCTGCACCCGTGGCCTGCATTACGGCCCTTGCAATCTTGGGCGCAACTGTAAATATCTTACCCACATCGGTGGGCCTCATGTCAGTTATCATCCTGTAATGATCTTTTGGTACTACTAAGCTGTGCCCCTCAGTAATGGGATAACGGTCTAGGAACGCAACGTGGTAGTCATCCTCATATAGCATATGCCCAGGATCTGTTCCTTTTATTATGCGGCAGAACACGCACTTCATGCTAGACCAAACACATGATCTTATTTATTGTTTGATAAAGCACACATGTGTATTGCAGGCAAGTTCGTGTGCATCCCACAGGCAGGCATTGGTACCCCTGTACCCGTTTCAGGTGACCTGTCTAGGATTGGCCGTGCAAGAAGAAAGGAGGCAGACAGGCACGATCTCGTACCAGACTTGGGATTGTCTGGCCTCAATTGAGCGACGAGCCCACATTATCCATACACCTTACTCTCCATCACACAAGGTACATGATACAGAAGAGGGTATAGAGTTCTACAAATCTGGAAAAATCGTGCGGTCTCCGACCAGACTTATCTCCTCTGAATTCTGCCCGCGCATACATGCATCTCCAGCTGGGTGTACAACATGCCATAATTTTATGTCACGGTGTGCTGTACGGTGATGCAACAAAGCCGTCCATCTGTATGACTAACAAAAATAAAAATAAAAAAAATAATCACGACATATACTGCAGGCCATTAGCCAGCTAGTTTGTCTTTATAGTAAACGCGGATATCCACGACTGCAGCACATCCTTGGTAAGATTTGCAAAGGACTTTGTATTATCATTGAACGTCTTTATGTTCTGCTGGGTTGCATCGATGGTTGCAAGTACTACTTGATTATTAATTGACGACATTCTTGTAAACTCAGTTGTTGCGTCGTCCATGACGCGTATGGTGGCTTCAGGTACTCCCGTAACCACGCCAGACTTTTTAGCAACCTCCTTCTGGAATGCAACTGCGGAGTCTGTCATGTTCTCACATGTCTGCAAGTACTCCTGCTGTACGTTAGTTATTGCTTGGTGGTATTGTGGTACGGACTGTCTTATACTGTTGAAGAACTTGTCCAAGTTATGCTTGTATGCAGAAAATACGTCCTTTGACTGCTGCTTGTTATGATTTGCTTCGACCAAATTATTTTTCACCTCCTTTTGTTCTTTTTGGTATGGGTAGTATTATCACCTGTACTAGGTCTCCCGCCTCGATTCCAAGCGCGCTGCGCTCGGCCTCAGGTATGGAGATTCTCCCATTGCTACTGACAGTAGTCTTGTACGCCCCCCAGCTTGTAAAGGCCGGAAGCATCTGCCCCATTCCGAGCATTGCATCCATGCCTTTACTCTGCATCGTGGAGACGTTCTCCATTATGGCAGCTTGTGTGCTCTGGGCCGCTTCTGATACTTTTTGCAGTGTTGCCAAGGGATTGAACGAGCCTGCAGGCTGGTTGGCCGCAATGAGAGAGCCAAAGCCCTTCATGAACTCGGCCTGTGCATTACCGCTCTTCTGGATCCAGTCCTGGAACATTGTTGTGGGATCGTACTGGTTATTATTACCACTCATTGGTAATAGTCGGTATTTTTGTATATATAAACTGTATGCAGCTGCTGCGGCAACAAGTTACCCCCTGTATAAACATCAGGAGGTTATCAAAGTCCCACATGCCTGAATTACTGATCCTGAACACAAATTCTGTACATATTTACACCGAACTTAAACAGTACGTGAGGTTGGGAAAAGGCAACCTCTTACTCTTGGCAGGTGTGGATCAGAAGCCAACTTGTAGTAACTCCAGATCTGTCGGGACTTTTAGCATAGGCGTACAGAAATTAAGTCACTTGTCCGCGAGTACCACACCATCCAACTGTATTTGCAAGTCGTCCCCCTCCCCCCTGATCTGCTACTAGGCTATGATGACCCTTTCCCTGTGCATGGGCTCCAGCTGGTCACCTCCAGCAGTTTCCTCCTGCTGCTCATTCCCTTTCACTATAGCTAACCACACAGCTCTGTACCCTAAATCTCTAGAATAGGCCATTGGCATCTAATAGCTACTAGCTGTTCAACTTGAGCATGCTTAGTAACATATAGGTAACAGCAACAAAACACTTGTGGAATTTCCAAGTTGGTTATTCAAAATTTTTTTCACAGTCGCACGTGCACACTAGCGCTAGTCTAGTAGGCTGAGCTAGCTCAAGATTCTGACAAGAATGCCTTGAACCTACTCACCTGATCTTCGGCTGGGAGTAATTCGTCACAGCAGCCCCTCTTCTTGCCATCAACCCTGGGGCGCCACCAACCCTGGAGGTGCCACCAACCCTGGAGGTCCTCCCCCTCAATATTTTTCTGTTTGTATGCATTTATAGTACTTTCAACTGACCTCTAACACTTGAAGATGAGCAACATGCACACGTATTACATGTAAGCAGAGTGAGTTATGTGTTTCCATGGAAAC
>RKRU01000040.1 GCA_007571225.1 Nitrosopumilaceae archaeon
CCACCACCGTCATCATCACCAAACGCACACAACAGATGTACGAATCCCTCTTTAGTGACATAGTACAAGAAGGCGTATCGCCATTTTATGGCCTCGCACCACACAGCACACAATAGGTACGGCGTTGAAGCCAGAATTATGTGACGGCCTAGACATTCTCAAACATGCGCGTACGTTATGGGGCGCGGTCCAAATCGTTTATTTGCTCTTGGTTTGACATTGTGATGTTGTCCTGGCGTCTGGACCTTGACGAAGACTATTTTCGCATATATGATTCGAAGAAGATGGTCATGGGATATTTTGATCCCGACTATGGCGACATAGTTCCCGAGGACAAGCGAGACGAGATCATCGAGACAATGCTGAAGAACCACGATACTGTCATGGGAGGCGCAGTTATGGTTCCCATGGTAAAGTTTGCGCTCTTTGACAGGGATCTGGATACAGACATCAACGCTGTACAGAACAATGTCCAGCGGGTAAACCTGCACATAGACAAGTGGAAGAAATTTCTCACAACTGTCGGATGCATCAGCCTGCACAGTATCAGAATATCTCACACAGACCAAGACATGCTTACAATCACGTTCCCGGTCCGGTTCCCAAAGCCCCTCCCGCTTGAGAAGAACACGCTTATGGATGGAATCAAGCCCGTCTTGCATCTGCTGCAGAGATCAGGCCTATCATAGGAACGCGTACAAGCCTTGTAACTGCCACATATATCACAAACATGGCAACCAGTAAAACGATCGTACCCACCGGAAACTCTGGAACCGCGGCATACTCCTCTGACTCTGCCACCGCGGCATACCTGCCGATCTCGGCCACATGCATCTTGTCTGGCACCGTAACCACGAAGAAGGCACTCTCTCCGGCCCTTAGATAATCCGGTTTTGGATGGACCAGTGCAACTGCGGCCACATTGTCTTGGTTGTCATACAGGGTCGTAACCACAGATATCATGTTTGCAGTTATCTCACCCCTGTTTGTCACCGTTCCTGCAACGATCAGGTTTCCATGCCTGTCCCGTGACAGTTCGGATTCGGTAATGTCAATTACTTGGTTTTTGGGAGTGGCAAAGTCATAATCCAGTCCCAGTACATATGAGATCTTCTCCCCATCCCGCACCTCTGGAACTTGGTCTTCGGCGGCCAGTACGAGATCAAACGGCCCCTTCATACTAGGCATTATCGTGTTTACAAGTGAGTCCGTCTCGTCTGCAAATATAGGATTGCCGTCACCGTCAACTAGTGTAACCTGCACGCTTACGCCGGCGAGGGGAAGATCAAGGTCGTTTACGACCTCCCCCACCACATGAACCGACCCGTCATCACCCACATAGTACTGATCATTTTGAATGTACTGGCCAAGAGCTGCAGGCAACATGCCAGCGCAGAGGACGCCCGTAACAAGTACAGCATGCCACATCACAACACTACCTGCGTCTGGAACTAAATTAATGTCACCCCTGCGGCATGTGCGTCTTGCGCCACTCCTCGGCCTCTGCTACACAGTCAGACCATTCCTGACTAACCATTCCCGAAACGCTGCCGTCTGGGTCACCTGTGTCCATATCGACACCAAGCTTTTCGTCACACATGGCAAGCATGTGCTCTGTCACCGTATCGACCTTGCGTATTATATCGGTCCGCGGGGGAGTGAATGTCTCGTCTGGATCGTCATAAGTTAATGTGCCGGTCTTGGCCGAATAGAACTCCACCAACCCGAGCATCTCATACTCCAGCGCATCTTGCAGCAGCGCATCGGACCTCTCTTTTGACTGCTCATCCTCTGTTCGCATCCATTCTATGAATGCTAGGTCGCTCTCAAGCTGGGCCTGAGAAGAGAGTTTCAGTAACTGAACTGACCCATCAAAGATCTCCGGCGGCTCCAGCGAATCGTATCCGGATATCACATTTCCAAACTCAAGTACGTGGTTGTCATAAAACGCAGACAGCCCCTCGTCGCTTACGTCACCCTCCTCCCACTGTACCTTTGTAGAATAGAATGTCTCCTGCAGTTCCCTGACATCATCCTGTATGCGTTCTAGCTCCATACCAAACTCCAGTCCCTTTTGCCGGGTCTGCTCCACCGAATAGTTGTACGCCACGATCGAACACACAATCACCGCCGCAACGACGGCAATCATGATGTTCCGTATGTTTTTCGGCGTGCCTTTTTTTGTCTTCTTTTTAGGGTTCAAAGGTAGTCCACATAGTTTCCGTCGTCATCTAGTTTTAGTTCTATCGTAAGCTCCACACCGCTGATAAACGACTGGTTCCGGATCGTCCTCACCCGGTTTACCATCAGTTCGTAAGGCCATATATCGACTATTATCGAACCGATCTTTGCATCTGGTGTCTCCGTTACAATCATATCCTCTCTTCTTATCCCGTGCCGCTCCAGCATGTGCATCGTATGATCCAAAAGGGGTTTTGGGTTGTTGTAGTTTAGGACCCAAACAGGAGGCTCATATTCGATCTTCTTCAACGACTGTCATGCCAGCTGCGCAGTATACAATTATTTGTTTGTACAGTGCGCCCACCATATCACCTGCGCGGCATCTGCTGCGCGGCATCTGCTGCGCGCCCACACCCCGGGACCCGCACGGCATGTATGTTTACGTCCAACATAGATAATTTGTCAAATTTGTGCCTAGAATCGGTCATTCAGGCGCAGGAGACGTAAACAGCACCCCTGCATCGTACCACAAACTGTCAGGTATGCGGCCGCATACCCAAGACGCAGGCTGGAGAGGGTATACTTTTTTCATTTAAATTGAGCCAAAGACACCCACTTGGATATGATCAACCACACGAGTGGAATTATAGGCAGTATGTTGCAGGTCACTGCAGGCTCGTCTCTAGGACAGGCAGATCCCAGAGCCACCGACGGACAGGCCCCCGTAGCAGTCGAAGACGCTGCCGGCACGGCCGGGGTGGCCGGCAATTCAGATACCGAGATTCAGGCTGCCGGCACGGCCGCGTTATCTGAAGCCGCGGCGCCAGGCAAAACCAGAACCGCACGGGTAAAACGGACACGGATAGTCTGTATATCACACAAAGAAGATCTGGACGGAATCAGCGCAGCTGCGCTAGTAAAGCAGGCCTTCGGAGGGGATACTATACTTACCGATTATCTGAACCAGATGCAGATCATCGAGGATGTGTCATCCGACAGCACTCTGAAAAAGCTGTTCATATGTGATCTAGGTCTAAGCAAGAAAAACCAAGAACAGTTCATAGAGATAATGCAGAGACTCCGCAGGGCGCGCGTGTCCATCGTCTACGTCGATCACCATGCAATAGATCCCGATGTTGCAAGACGTCTCTCGGATCTCAAGGTACGTATGATTCATGACCCCGGCGAATGTTCGACGGTTCTCGCATACGAGGCGTTCAAATCAAAACTGCAGTTTCATGCAACCTTTGTGGCCACCTGCGCCGCAATCACCGACTACATGGAGGACAAGCCCGGGGGCGCTAGGCTTCTTCAAATGTATGACAGGCAGTTTGCGCTGATCAGTGCAACCGTAATGACGTATAACATAACCGGCCACCAAAAGGACGACGAGTATCTAGTCCACTTAGTTGACGAACTGGCCAGCTCCAGATATCCGCACGAGATTCAGGACTCGTTTGTGTTTGCCCAAACCCAGGTAGAGAGGCTTTCCGAACTGATCGACAAGGTAAAGGCCGGACTGAAGAAGATGAGAAACCTTGCACATATGGAGGTGACGGATGCAGGCGCCGGGGGCGCGGTAAACTTTGTGCTTGGCATGTCAGGCAAGGAGGTAGGCGTGGCATACAAGGAAAAGACAACCGAACAGGTCTATACCATATCCATACGGGGGGCAAGATCATGCAGTGTCCACCTAGGAAAGATTGTAAACGTGCTTGCAACCGAGCTGGGCGGCTCTGGAGGAGGGCATGACAAGGCCTGCGGGGCAGTCATCCCGATTACAAAGATCAAAAAATTCCTCTCAGAGCTCAACAAGAGAATAGCAGACGGGCAAGCCGACACGACACAGCCAGATACATGAATTCCAATTATATTATCATAAAATTAACCGTACCATCCATGGTACTTGCCGGATCTTAACCAGCAACACAATCAAACCAAGTTCTGCCATATTTTTTGACAAAGTCATTATCTGAGACTAGTCAACATTCAAGTTTTGTGAAGAACTGACTAAATACATTCATCACTAGAACCGGTCTTATCTGAGATTGGCTAGATCACGGATTTTGGAGAGAACCTTGGAGAGAATCGTTCATTAGCCGCCTACCGCGCCGCCGTCAGAAGCGGTAGCAGTAGGGTATTCTCTGTTTGAGACAGTTGGCTCGGCAGTCAATCTTTCTCTCCACCCAACCAACACACTCGCATTCAAGCCGAGCACTTTTGCAGCTGCATCGTCGATCATTTGGCGCACTGGATCATTTCTGGAATCCTTAAGAGGTTGGATCTCTTCATTACAAATACTCTCAAATGTCTCTGTTAACAGTGGCCAGTATGGATTGTCAGATTTTGGTATCTTGATCTCCTTCAAATGTTCTAGCGACCAATCTGGATACGTAAGTTTTCTGCTGCGGCGATTCAACAACATCATAGAAACAGGGGTGGAGTTCCACCACACGGTCAGTGCCTTTGAAATATCTCCCCCGTCAGTCTGCACAGGTATCCAGAAATTGCCAATCGTAGGCATGTCTGAATATAGCGCCGTCAACCTACTGCTTGTTGTGCTGAATTTTGCCGCCACAAACATGTGATTGGCGCGCCCAATATACTGTCTTGCTATTCTCTCACTGCCTGGTTTTGGATGCCAGTGACCATCAGGCACATCACGTATTGTCTTTCGTATCTCTGCACTTATTGAGTCGAATATCATTACGCCAATGTTGTTGCATTTACATTCTGGTTCTGTCCAGAATACGGGGGCTGACTAGGATTCTCTCTAGGGCATACAAATCCCAGCCATTTGCACCCAATCCAATCTAATCACAGCCACAACAACACCAAATACACAAAAACGACATGATTTCAAAGCCAATAATCCCATTATAAAATCAACTAGACCATCCATGACACCTGTCGGATCCCAATCTACAACATAATCAAACCACGATCAACCA
>RKRU01000064.1 GCA_007571225.1 Nitrosopumilaceae archaeon
GTGTATTGAACGAATTAAAAAGTGAGAAAATGAGGTAAAGCAAGCACTTACCAGTACTTGCCGTTGTCTGGTATCAGACCTATTCCCTCGCGCTCAAAGTGTCTGTCTAGTTCGTCAACCCACTTTTCACGGTTGTCTTTGTAGGCCCAGCCATGAACACGCAGCCAGAATGCTATAATTCCAAGAAGGAATATTGTGAACATCATGGTCCCGAAGATGTAAATCATTACATCAAAGAATAGCGGATCATAGTTCGGCCCAAGTTGCCCCATTATCGCGGACAAAATGCTCAGGAAGATTCCTGCTATGGGTTCCATAATATCATGGACTTGAGTGTATGTTATATACATTTCTGTTTGTGCGGGCAAAATGAGGGATGGGTCAGACGTGACTAGTGGAGAATGAGAAGGAGGAATAAAAGAAAGCCAGAGGCTTAGCCTCTGCCCATTGCAGCATATTTGCCAGAACGCCCTCTTATGAAGAAGGCTCCTGCAATACCACCAAAGACGGCACCTGCGATAACTGATGCACCTACAACACCATTGGCGTCAAGGTACGGGGTTCCAGAACCAGTTGACGGATTGTCTTCAGCAATCTGTATTCTGTCTGATTGTATCTTAAGCACCTCTTCAAGGGTATACGCACCTGTCTCGCCCGCGCCACCAACATTACCCATGTATTGGGCAAATGCAACTGACGTGGCACCTATGGTACCGGCAAGGAGCACAGACAGTATTGTTGCGGATAATAGTATCTTCGTATTCATTGCGTTTACCTAATCCTTCTTTTATTCATAGTTATTTAAAACTTATTCTTTGGCAGGCGAAAATGGTCGCTCCCTTTATAAGCACCTAGGTCCCATGAAAGAAAATGGATACTACACTACAGAAATACCATATTCGCGTGTATCTTCATAGATTGTCAACCTCTTGTGATTAATTTGCTCCACAGGATTGGAGTAGCCATAAAGAGTGCATAACCCCACTTGGTAGGGACGACTGCGGCAATAATGCAAGGGCGGCGGCCGCCAGCCCAGACCGGCCGAATGTGAGGATTACACGGGTATGCCCCCGACGTGATCGTGGCGGCATCAAACAGCAACACTCCTTGGACCGGCAGAATGCAAGGACAGCACTGATATGGAAAAAGTCGAATTCCAGTGTAATGGAATCCAGAATTACACCATTCACAATACCCTCCCACCCACAAACAACGATCAGAACGCATCATCTATGATACTATTCCATCTGCATGCACGGCCGCCACCATCTGCACGGCCGCCACCATCCGGAGAAAAGGTTTAAGTTAATACCAAAAAAGCAAGACTCTATGGGCCGAATGCACACTCACAGACACGGCAAGTCACACTCAATTCGGCCTTCCGTTCCGGCCAATCCGACTTGGGTAAAGCACACACCCAAGGAGGTCGAGGCGCTGGTGGTAAAGTACTCAAAGGAGGGACTGACACCAAGCCAGATAGGCATAAAACTGAGGGACCAGTATGCAATTCCCCTAGTCAGGGTAATAACAAAAAAGTCCATTGGAAAAATTCTAGAGGAGAACCAACTAAAGCCGGAGATGCCAGAGGATCTTGACAATATAGTAAAAAAGGCAGTCGGACTACAGAGGCACCTCAGAGAGAACAGAGGGGATAGAAGAAACGTCAGGTCCCTTGAACTGATAGAGGCCAAGATGCACAGACTCTCCGTATACTACAAGAGGATCGGGCAGCTGCCCAAAACTTGGAAATATAAATCAGTTGTAGCCCAACTGGAGTGACATGTCACATTCGCTAGACGAGTCACTAAAGCTCCTCAAGGACAAGATCTCCGACTGTATAAAGTCAAACGGGTCCATACTAGTCAACACCCACATAGACTGTGACGGGCTTTCAGCAGGCAGCATCATAACAAAGGCGCTGATCAGGGCGGGCGCTAGGTGTACCGTAACCACCACAAAGGAGTTCAGCGACTCTGTAGTCAGGCAGTTAAAGGCCAGATCGCAGGACCTCTATATAGTGACCGACCTAGGCGGGGGGTTTGCAGGCAAGATGGAGAGGGCGCTAGGCGACAAGTGGATCATACTTGACCATCACCAGATTGCAGACGATGAAAAGGACAACCCCAACGTTATCAACGCTTGGAAGTACGGCATTGACGGCGGCACAGAGATCTCTGCAGGTGGAATGTCGTATCTGGCAGCAGCATCGCTTGACGACCGTAACACGGACCTATCGGCCATGGCAGTAGTCTCCGCGCTAGGCGACAGGCAGGACCAGGGGGAGCGCAAGTCGCTTGTGGGCAAGAACTTTGAGATATCCGAGACTGCAAAGTCCCAAGGACTGCTCAATGTGGATATGGACCTGCTGCTAGTAGGTAGGGAGACAAAGCCGCTTGCTACTGCGCTTGCCTATACCTCGCAGCCGTTCATAGACGGGTTGACATGGAACAGGGATACGTGTTACTCCCTTCTGGTCTCCTCAAAGGTGAAGCTGAAGGAGGATGGGAGGTGGAGGGTGCCTGCGGAGCTCGATGAGGACGAGAAGAAGCGCGTGATCAAGTCCATAGCTCAGTTTGCATCCACCAAGAATGCAACTGAGATCATATCCGAGCTCATAGGACATACATACACATTCCCAAAGGAGGACAGCAGGAGCTTTCTGCGCGACGGGCGCGAGTTCTCCACCATGCTCAACTCATGCGGCAGGATAGCCAAGGCCGGAGTTGGAATAGCAATATGCATGGGAGACCACAACCGGAGCCTCCGTGATGGGAAGAAGATACTAGAGGAGTACAGAAAGAGAATCAGAGACTGCATAAACATACTTACAAACGAGCGATGGCGCATATCTGCAGGTACTTCAACTACTGATACTACGTACGTCACTATAAATGCCGAAGGGGTCGTGCCCGAGACGATGTCGGGCACAATATCATCCATAATGGCAGGCTCCCCCAAGTATGCCGATCGTATAGTCATACTCTGGACAAAGGCAGAAGAAGAGTTGATGCTAAAGTTCTCGGCAAGAAAGTCATACTCGGTGGGACCCGAGATCAACCTGAGTACGGTCATGGGTGATACGGCCAGGGCATGCGGCGGCGTCGGAGGTGGACACAGTGCGGCGGCAGGAGCCAAGATAACTAAAGACAAATTGGACGAGTTTCTGAAGATTTTCGATGCGAATGTCGCTCAGGTGTAAGGTTCTAGTGCGCATAAGGCTCACAGGCGGCGAGGCGGCAGCCATCAGGGAGGCCTTAGAACCAGACAACGTAAGGATGCCCGAGGGCCTAGATGTAGATGTAAGGGACGACAGTGCAAGGGATGTGTTGATACTAGAGTTCTCCGATGCAGGCAAAGACGGCATAAACCACCTAGTGGGTACCATCGACGAGGTACTAGAACACGTACAGGTGGCGCTGGGGGCGATACGGCGTTGCTAGACCCTGCCATGGTAAGAAGGGACCCACAGGCAGTCAAGAATATGCTGAGGGCGCGGGCCGTAAGGTTTGATCTAGACGCGCTGCTAGAGATTGACCAGAATAGAAGGAGGGTACTGTCAGAGATCGAGGGCCTGCGGGCCGTACGGAACAGGACGGGCCGCGAGATATCGGAGATCAAAAAGAGCGGTATGGGGGATGCATCAGAGGCGATCGCGCGCATGGGGACAATCATATCGGACATCGAAAGATTGTCCAAGGACTATGAGGCGATCGAGTCTAGCTATTACGAGATGGCCATGTCCCTGCCAAACATCGTAGAGAGAACGGTCCCGGTGGGGCCCGACGATGCCTCAAACAGGGAGGTTGGTAGGTGGGGCGCCCCTCCAAAATTTGACTTTGATACCAAAAACCACATTGACATAGCAGAATGCCTAGACTTGGTGGACCTGAAGAGGGCATCGAAGGTTGCAGGAAGCAGGTTCTACTATATGAAGGGGGACCTTGCAAGGCTGAATTATGCGCTGATTCGCGCCGCGCTTGACTTTCTCGCAGAAGAGGGGTACGTGGCCGTGCAGCCGCCATACATGATAAACAAAAGTTCCATGAAGGGAGCAGTCATTGCAGACGACTTTGAGGAGGCCATATACAAGATAGAGGGGGAGGACCTGTACATGATAGGCACCTCAGAGCACGCCATAGCTGCGATGCATACCGACGAGATACTTGACGGCAAGAGGCTGCCCCTCAGGTACGGCGGGGTCAGCCCCTGCTTTAGAAGGGAGGCCGGGGCGCACGGCAGGGACCAGAAAGGGATATTCAGGGTGCACCAATTTGAGAAGATCGAGCAGTTCGTCTTTGCAAGACCCGAGGACTCGTGGAGGGAGCACGAGAGGATGCGCAGTACGGCAGAGAGGTTCTATCAAAGGCTCAAAATACCATACAGGACGATGTTGCTCTCGTCGGGGGATATGGGCAAGGTCTCTGCAAAGACGTACGATTTAGAGGCGTGGATGGCAGGCCAGAATGCATACAGGGAGATCGTGTCGTGCTCCAACTGTCTTGACTATCAGGCAAGGAGGCTGAAGATCAGGTTCAGGGACAGAACCAACGACGACACCACGTACGTACATACGTTAAACAGCACCCTAGTTGCAACCACGAGGGTTCTGGTGGCTATAATGGAGAACATGCAGCGGGCAGACGGGAGTTTTGTCATACCAGACATGCTAGTAGGATATATGGGCGGGCAGAAGGAGATCGGTCCGGCACCCCGGGGCACGTAATGTTTCTAATTGTCGTGACTATTTACATACTCCATGCTGAAACGACCTATCCTAGGTACAAATTTGACAAATTGTTTACGCTAGGGTGCTCTCCAAAATACATGACCTGGCCAATCTCATAATATCCCGGCTAGTGGTAAATGTATTTAGTCACGTTTAGCCAATTTACCGCACATGGATTGATGATTTGGATTGCTTGTACATCTTGTGATGCTAGATGCAGGCGCGTAGTGGTGTGCGAAAGAAATTGTTCTTTAAAAAATTGAAAAATTTTTGACAAGGTAACCGTTTACGTCCCCCATACCCGAATGACCTATTCTAGGCACAAATTTGGCAAATTGTTTACGCAGGATGTAAACAGTTAACACCGGGAGTAGTAGTTACAAGTCTCCCTTCCCC
>RKRU01000138.1 GCA_007571225.1 Nitrosopumilaceae archaeon
ATGATCATCTTAGACGGCCTGACTGCCGAGATCATAAACTCCCCCTCCATACTTCTTGGCGCAGGCATACTTATTGGCCTGTATCATGCCTTGGAGCCGGATCACATGGCGGCCATCATGACGCTTGCAGCCCGGCAGAAGCGCAAGGGCGCAAGCAGGAGGGGATTAGGGCCTGCCGCACACCTGAGAAACTCGCTGTACGGCTTCCTATGGGGTTTAGGGCACACCTCGGCTATCCTGCTGGTGATCGTTGCGGTATTTGTCTTCTCCGTAAACATACCGCCGCACGCATTTGCGTGGTTTGAGTTTGCAGTGGGGGCAGTGTTAATAGCGTTTGGCGTTGCAGTATATCTAGACAGGTACCCCGGACTGCGCCACTCGCACCCACACACACACGAGGATGGCACCATGCACTCCCACCCACACAGGCATGACAGGCAGCACGGGCACGGGCACAAGTCATACATTATAGGCTGCATACATGGCCTTGCAGGCAGCGGGGGGCTGATCATACTCATGGCCCCTACAGCCGACAGCGTACATGCGTCACTCCTCTTTGCATCCGTGTTTGGAGCAGGATCCATAATTGGCATGATGGTAGTAGCAGGCATCATGTCCTTGGTATTTGTATGGACAGGCAACATGGAGAGGGTGAGGAGGGCAATCAGGTATGCAGTCAGCGTGGTTGCAGTATCACTTGGCGCATATGTCATGTATGGCGTTGTTGCAACAGACGGTGGTAGCATTACAGGACTGTTTGTGTAGCATGGCGTTCTCCATTGGTTTTGGTATGTTTCTTTGACATATTACAACTGGAAATATACCATTGTCAATGTAGGTTATCACACCACTTACATCCTGCTGCTACTACTACTGTCACCATCACTCCCCCATTGCGTCTGCCGCCAGACGGCTTGCAATCAATTGTTTGCTACTACTACTACTGTCACCATCACTCCCCCATCCCACAGACGCACCCCCATCCAAGTCACGTGTTTGCATGTGGTAATACCAGTCCATACAAGGCCTCCAAATACACAAAACGACACACGAACATACTAGCAAACTGACGTATCTAGGTAGCAGCCCACCATGCAGTGCATCTGTACTTGTGGCCTCCTGCTAGGTAAATTGCACACATGTCTGCCTCCACAACTAGTCTTGGTCCAGCACCAGTTGTCCGTTGCAGTATCTATATACGATATCGGTAGGCCCACCCAGCCATGCAGCAACGCATGTAAAACCTGCCCCTACTGATCTGCCCCGTCGCGTAGAGACTGCCCGCACAACGCCAGTGTCAGACATATACGCGCCAAAACCTGCGCTCTGATTATAAACACTGCCCACATAACCACGGTATGATTTTGGATGGCACCACAAACGAATGGAGTCTCATAAACGATGGTCTGGTCTGTGAAAAGTACGGCCTGTACTCCAAGGCCTCTGCAAAATTTGCAAAGGCCCTTAAAATTAATCCTGAGAATGTGGTGGCACACCTGCACCGCGGAAAGGCTCTCTACATGATCAACCGGTTTGAGGATGCCGCATCGTGCTTTGACCTGCTGCTGTCAGTAGACCCCAAGAATGTGGATGCGCTGCACAACTGCGGACTTGCGCTGGAGAAGATGCACAGGTACAAGAAGGCATCAGAATACTTTGTACGCGCACTCAGGATAGACGAAAATTATACCGATGCCCGCGTGTACTTGGCAGTATGCAAGAGCGGTATGGGGCAGCATGCAGAGGCAGTCGAGATCCTGAGACATGTTCTCACACACAGTCCCGACAACGCGGCTGCACTGTACAGCATGAGTAGGGTAATGGGCAGGATTGGGCACGACTCGGAGGCCATATCATACATGAACAAGGCAAGGGACGAGGATTCTAGACAGTCCAGACTGATCTATAGAAAGGGACGCGCGCTGGCGGCGCAGAAAAAGTACGAGGGCGCAGTAGAGTGCTACACTCAGGCCCTGCACATGGACAAAAAGAACATTGATGCCATGGTGGCAAAGGGGTGGACACTTGACTTTGCAGGCCTGCCCACAAGGGATGTCATACCATTCTTTGAGGACGCCTTGAAGATAGATCCACACTGTACAGACGCACTGCTGAACATGGGCTTTATCTATGACAGAACTGGACTGTACAAAAAGGCAGTATCGTGCTTTGACCGCATACTAGAGTATGATGCGGACAACATCAGGGCGCTCTACAGCAAGGGGGTTGCGCTCTTCTCGTTGAAGAAGTATGGTGCCGCCATGTTTTATTGTGACAGGGCCGTTAGATTGGAGCCGGATAACGTAAAGGCCCTCTGCAGCATGGTATGGCTACTAGAGCACAGAAAACGTTACGAGGAGGCGCTAGAATACTGCAACCGCGCGCTAAAGATCAATCCCGACTATGCATATGCCCACAGCTACAAGGGGAAGATACTCTTCTGTATGAAGCAGTATAGGGAGGCGCTAGACTGTTACGACAGGGCGCTTGCAATAGAACCTGAAAACCGCACCGCACAATACTACAAGAATCAGGTAGAGGAGAAGATCTCAGATGCAAAGAAGGGATCGCACCACACAGGGTGACTTATGTTTACGTCTCCCACGCTGAAATGACCGATTCTAGGCACAAATTTGGCAAACTGTTTACGCTAGACGGAAACAGTTACGAGAGAGAAGACACTCACCCACAAAATTCAACATAAGAGCAAACTATCTATACATTTAAATTCATATTCCCTTTTAATGTAACAAATCACTAACTTAAATTGATCCAAATAAAACCCCACATGATGCTGCCCAAAACGTATGCGTACGTCATCGTGGCAATTATCACCATCACATCCTTGGTAGCAACAAACGCCGGACAGGCCCATGCCAACACCAGTGTAGCATCAGAGCAGGCCATACTTGCCATAAAGACCACGACTGTGGGACTAGATGTAACAGACATGATGCTCCAGAATGGAGACACCGAAGGGGCGTCACATGCAGCGGAATTTGCCACCAGACAATTTATTGCGGGACTAGAGACTCTCAGGGAGATCGACCGCGGCACCGCAGACGAGGTTCACATTACCCTGCTTGACATTGCATCTGCTACAAACGACCCCGAGGGCGCGGCAGGACAGACGCGGCAGGACATACAGAACACGCGTGATATGCTGGCCACATTTGAGACTGTAGAGAGTGCAGAGTACAACGTGAGATCAGTCGTGGTGGGTACAATCATGGTTGCAGAGGAGCAGTATTCAGAGTCAGGCGACGATACTAGAGACAACGAGGCGGCATACCACATAGCAAGAATTTTGTTTGCCGATGCGGCAGGCATGTTTGCAAGTGTGGCAGACGCCGATGTCATGCTAGATGTGGAGCAGCAGTCGTTCTTTGAGGATCTGTCCAGATCGGTGGAGGACAGAGAGAATTTTGTTACAGTAGGCACCCTAGCGGGAGCCATACAGAGGGATCTTTTAGGTACGGACACCACCGCAGCACGGGACCACGCTGCCTACTTTGAGAAGATCAATAATTTATACGACCAGATGAGAGAAGCACTCCTACAAGACGACTATGCAGCAGCACAAGAGTATGCAATAGAGGCATATCTTGAGAACTTTGAGTATCTAGAACCTATACTTGAGGAGATTGATGCCGAATTCATGTACGCCCTTGAGATAAAGATGAGAGAAGACTTGCGGGACATGATACGGACCGAGGCTCCCGCAGACGACATTATACGGTTCCTTGACGGTACGATAGAACCAGACCTTGAGCACGCCAAGTCCACTACACTTGCATACCTTGAGGCCGCCGGCCCTGTAGATACCGGAATTATAGGTGGCATGGGAAGCGGGATAGCAAGCGGGTATACCGGCCTAGAGCCACGGGCCGCAATGGGCGATACCACCGAGTCGGCCCAGTCTGAGGTGAGAAGTGAGATCGACTTTATACGAGACAGCCTACACGAGCTTGTCATACTTTATGAGAACGGCGACTATGAGTCTGCATATGTGACAGCTAGGACGGCATATCTTGATAGCTACGAGCACATCGAGGTCCCGCTGCGGCCGATTGCGCCCGACTTTACCTTTGAGGTGGAGCACCAGTTTGCCGAGCTGCGCAACGCAATTAAAAAGCAGGCCCCAATTGAGGATGTTAAGACCATCATAATCGAGATAAACCGCAACCTAGACGAGTCAGAGCGCCTTGTGACAGGCACGGGTGAGCTGGCCCCCATGATAGCGTTTACGGCCTCGTTTGCCATAATATTTCGCGAAGGCCTAGAGTCGGTTCTAATTCTGGGCGCCATAATGACGTACCTAGAGGCATCTAGAAACACTAGATTCAAGCCCTACGTGCACTACGGGGTGGCAGCAGCTGTAGCGGCCACTGCCGTAACGTGGTTTGTAGCATCGTATATAATCGAGATATCTGGCGCCAGCCGCGAGTTGATAGAGGCAGTAGCCGCACTGTCGGCCACTGCAGTGCTGTTCTATGTGAGTTTCTGGATACTAAATAAGATAGAGCATAAAAAGTGGATGGAGTTTGTAAAGGCAAAGGTGTGGCAGGCCACCACTACTGGAAGTGTGATGGTCTTTGTGATGCTGTCGTTCTTTACCGTGTACAGGGAGGGCTTTGAGACGGTCCTCTTCTACCAGGCCATGTTCGGCTTTGCCAAGTATATGGAGATGTATGTCGGCCTCGGCTTTATTGTGGGACTCGTATCACTATTTGGGGTCTACTTTGGAATGCGCGCGATGGGTAAGCGCCTGCCGCTACGCGCGCTCTTCGGCCTTACCATGGGAATAGGCGCGTACCTGTCCATTGCATTTCTAGGAAACGCCATAAGGGAGCTGCAGGTGCTCGATGTCGTATCATATACGAGTATGATCGGAGTCATACCGCGCCTAGACATCAACATGGCCACAATGACAGGCATATACCCGACACTTGAGACAGTAATTGCACAGATTGTACTACTGAGCATATACGTAGTGGCGTCCTCATACGTACTGATTGTGAGGCCTCGCAAGGAGAGGGCGATAGCACAGATGCGCCAGTCTAGGAGAAAGAATAAGGAGACCAAAGATGATATTTAGCAGTCT
>RKRU01000139.1 GCA_007571225.1 Nitrosopumilaceae archaeon
GTATTTGGCTCGTACAGCTCGGCCACGGTTACGGTCTCTGATGCCGTACTTGAGATAACCACCACAGAACCCGCACCGCCGCCATTCACTACGACCACCCCTGTTGCTGCCGCCGCTGACGACAACGAAGACGACGCGGCCGCGTGGCCTGTAACAATACAGCCTGCGCCACCACAAAAGGCACTGCCCTACACGGTCGCCCACGACGGCCTTCCAGAAGAAACGCCCGGAGCCTCACACGACCGCGGTGGCCAAGCCGAACAGGTAGATCCGCGCAGATAGTGTCTACAGCAGAAGCAGCAACACGAACAACCCCTCCATTTTTTCCTTTTACAACCACTTGAAACGTCAGGCCGTATCGCCGTACTGGCCGCTCATCGCCTGCAACCGACTCACTTACGGGTTTCAGCTTGAAACGTCAGGCCGTATCGCCGTACTGGCCGCCGCCACTGCCCAAATCCACACGGCCCCAGCTGCAGTTCTCCCCTCCACTCGCCTACTCCTCTCATTCCGCCGCAGTAGTACCACTATTGAACCGTCAACACAGAACCGTCAACACCCAATACTGGATTTTACGGGTGTGTGTGTCTTCCCTCCAAATCTAACTTCCCGGCCGGCCCCAGATGACTCTGTCGCCAGTGCGAACCGTTGACCGCATCCGGCCTCTTGGCACATGTGAAAGTAACCGTTTATGTCCCACGTACCTGAATGACCGATTCTAGGCACAAATTTGACAAATTGTTTACGTTGAACGTAAACAGTTACGGGGAGTGACAACCCCTTACAAAATGTATCTTGAAAGGATTAAATTCAAGAATTCATGATATTGTACAAATGAAGGAACCACACAATCATGCTAAGGTTGGACATGCAATGATTGTGGTATCGGCAAGCCTTGCCGCAATTGGCCTGCTGGCTCTTGCAATAGGAACCGATGTCCTCTTTGCGGACAACCTGCAGAGAGACAACACTGCACACTTTAACGAATGCAAGAACAACGACTTTCAGCCGGACGGTTGTGAAAAGTATTGGGACAGAATAAACAACCCGATCTCAGGCATATATGTAGACCTTGAGGGCCAAAAATAGGCCTTGTCCGAATCTCTTGGGATGTATGGATCCCGACTGCAACCAGACAAGACATTAATCACAAGAGGCCATACAATATGACGATGTGGCAGTCTGCAAAAGGTATCGCAAGGATGTGCATCATTACAGGTGTGGTCCTGGCCGGATTTGGACTGATCTTCATGCTCCAGAGCGCATCAGTTGTAGGGCCTGAATCCTCGTTTATGTATGCCAACCCAGAATGGAACATCAACGGTATGGTAATTATAGTATCAGGCATAATCCTACTGGCGTCGGGACTTGTCATACGGCATCGGAACTGATTGGATTTAGAGTAAACAGTCTGCTGAATATGTGCCCGGGAATCAGTAATCTTGGCATGAAGAACTTGGGCAGTTACACGGCACCATAATGATTCTGGAGCATGTATGTGAATGTCTCATAAACTATCTGGGCAGCATTTTGTCCAACCAATCTGCAGGCAGAAACATCCGTATTTGTTACATGACATGCCTGCAGGTCGGGCCCAGTCATTAATAGTAATCCGTATTGACAACGATATGTTTCACAGCAGTGAAACGTCAAAAAACACACCAAAACGTATGACTTCACCTGTCCTGTCTAGTATAAAAAATAGCTGTAAAAAAGATCTCTTTAGCAGTACAACATAGGTTTTTCAGTCGTGTTTAAGAGCATATGACAAGGGTATCAGATCCATATAAGGACAGGTGAAGTCATACACCAAAACCAACAAAAACACTATCTCATTTACTATATGTGGTACAAGTGGCCGCTGTCTGTAGCATGCGGCCCTGTACAATTGGATAAAACGGCGCACGGCCGTAACTCTAGGTTCACCATAGGCGGTTTGTCGTGCTTGTACCAGAATTCGAACATAGTACATGGGAGGCCTGAACAGTAGTCGCACGGCGGCCGGGTTTAGAACCCTGCTGCCAGCTCAGGTACCACTCTCACCGCCAAGTCTACGGACACGTCGCACGGCGGCCGGGTTTAGAACCCTGCTGCCAGAGGGTCAGACGGCTTAATTATCTCGCGGAGTACGACCGTGGCGTATGAGCCGCGCGAGAGGGTGAACTCCACCACCCTTCTGTCAGGATCACATGAGTACCCCCAACACCGCACGATTGCATCCCTAAAGCCGCCTTCGCCACTGCACTCTTGCATCTCTTTGATGTAAAAGTCCTTGTGTGACACCCCCTCGTCTTCCATTACATAGGATGTGTATGTGGCAAATCTAGTTTTCGAGTAATACGAATAGCCGCATATCGGTACTGCCACGCCGGCATGTCGACGCATGCTTGTGTCTGATCCACCAACACTACCACCACCACTGCCGGCAAGGTCGTAGGCCGCACCACTACCATCGGACTTTGCTAGGTTTCCAATGCTGTCAGAACAGACATCCCCCTTTACGGCATGTGTCAGATCCTCCCCGTCTGCAAACGCGGCACTCAGAGTGCGGTTGAATATGTATGACTGGTATGCATTTACATAAAGCCTGCGCAGCTGCAAGGGAACCGCCCGGAATGCCATGGCCGCATTCTTGTATCTGGAGACTGCATCGTACACCAGTCTCTCCACATCCATCCCTGCCGGAAACTCCGAAGGCTTGCCGTTCATGGCATCATCTAAGAGTCCGTCACGATGTAGACTCCCGCCCGAATCTGCCCCACGTGGAAGTTCAAACTCCAGTATGAGCCGTACCGCCTCGTCAAAATCCCGCCTAACGACTGCCCTGCCGATTAGGTGCGTGACGGGGCGTCGTGAGCCAAACCTCTGATAGCCGTAAAAGTTTAATATACGATCATATTCATCGAACAGCGCGCAGTTGTTCTCCCACGCTGTACCTGCAGGGTCGTTGATTGTAATCCTAAAGCGGTTACCTGTCATGTCCTTCTTTGTAAGCGGCTTTTTTACAAAACCAATACACCGGAGACTGTACTTGGAAGAGTCGATATCCGGCAGCGGCCTCCTTTTGGCACTCATAGAACATACGTGTTGCGTCGTCTGCGCCGTTGCGTCCTTGAGTCCTAGTGCCTTGAGTCTGACACCGGTCCTCTTGTGAACTGCGGAGAGCGCATGCGCAGTATCGATTCCGCGCTTTTGCAGCACGTATACTGCATATCCGTCGTTGGCCGCTCCTGCATCACTGGTGTCGTCTTTCGTTGTGTTTATGGACGCCAAGGCTTTTTTGGATAGCACCTCTGCAACCTCAAAGTGATCTGGGGTAGAGCGTATCTTGGCAGTCGTACTACCCAAGCCTTCGAATTCAGTAGAGTATACACCTAACCCTAGCGCCTCGTCTATGCCCGGTACTGTATTCACTGCACCACCACGGTAACAAACTGTCCTACCGCGACATCAGGCGACTGGGCCCCAAGAAGAACTTTGTAGAGTCCCGGCGGAGCATCGTCCAGTACAGTTATTGTTGCACCATATGTTCTAGGACTGTAGTCTGCAACGGGCGCGGTCTTGGAGACTACAATGTATGGTCCTGCAGGTAGGGCAAACGGGTCTGGCAACCCGGGATCCCCGCTTGTAACTACTGTAAAGCCGGCTTCTAGGGATCCGCCGGGGCTAGCCACAAACGAATCCTGCAGTGCCTCCACATCAAACGGGAGCGGAACCGACGTATCCACAACTCCTATCTTGTTCTCGGCCCATTCTGTAAACCATATCTTGTCCCCATGTATGTCAAAGTCAAATATCTGAGCAATGCCGCACCTGTCCATTCCGGCTTCCTTTTGTACAGTACTGTTGCCTGCGTCAGGCCCATCTAGAACGCTACAGTCGGTCCACAGGGGATTCTTTGACGGAACGTGGTACTCGACTATCTTCTGCATGAACGGATCTATTATGGATATGTTGTTGGATGTCTGTGAGTTGAACACGATCCGACCGTTATCGTCAGTGTCTATCCAGTAGGGCCTGGATATGGGGCTCTTGATTACCCCAGTATCGTTGCCGTACGTAGAGGGCATCGGATCCGCAGTCACATACTGGACAAACATGCCTAACTGCGGATTAAACTCGTATACCGACGACGACGAGGTGTCTGCAAGCCAGATCGTTCCCGTATCTGAGACCGTCACTCCGTTTGGGGTGAGAAGGTGTGACGGCAGTTCGTACAGTTTTACATAATCCATTATTGGAGGGGACATCTGGTCTAGGGTAGTTGCCGCATCCATGTATCTCTCATAGTCAAAATTTACTAGGAATCCTGGTCCCTGCATAAATGCCCAGCTTGTATACCAGATGTATCCCTCGTCGTCGGGTGCAAAGCCGGAGGTATGGGCCATGTCTATGGGCGATGGGGCAACGGTAAAGGCGTCAGGGTTGGCAGAGTCCAGAAAGGTCAGTACGTTTCCAGTAAAGTCGTTTACTATAATCCTTGAGCCATCCACCACTAGCCGTTGTGGAAGCGCGTCGACCTCGCCGCCGGGATACTCTATGTGGCCGTGCATGCCATTAAGCGTGTTGAAGGCCCACAGCGAGTTGGACCATTCGTCTGTATACCACAAGGCGCCGTTTGCGGCATGGTCCGCGCCCCATGTCATGGAACGGGCACCCACGGGCCAGCTGGGGTTTGGATATTCAGTAAACGTTTCGGTGGCGGGATCAAACTTGGCCACCGCGCCTGTGTTGGTCTCTACAAACCATGGGATTCCGTCAAAGTCTACTGCAACTGCAAGCGGATTGCTACATGCTGTAGGTATGAGAAACTCGCGCACATAGTCCGTGGAGCCCGGCGGCTGGCCGGACCCGCAGAATCTTGCACGCTCCCCCTCCTCGTAGTTGGTCGAATAATCGTAATCTGCAAGTTTCATGGATTCGGGACCGTCAAATTCGGTAGGCGCCAATCCTGGAATGGCGATTACTATGGTGGACGTTATCAGGATTCCGCCGAGAAACCCAAGCGCGACAATCTGCTTTATCCGCTTCTTCACAATTGGTGTCCAGTTATGATGTTAATATCTCTATAAGTTGTAAACGAT
>RKRU01000003.1 GCA_007571225.1 Nitrosopumilaceae archaeon
CTTCAAGCTGATCTCCGGCCTATCTTCCTGCCTGCCCTGCAGCCTGTTGCCATTTGGCAGGACCCGCCTTTCAATATGGTTGGGGGATGGCTGCTGCCCATCTGTATGTACACCAGATTTGACTGCACTCTGCCCGTCCACCTTTATGATTTTGTCGTATATATCAGAGCACAAGCTCCGGCCTGCGTAAACCAGCCACACAGAACCGCTTGGGTCACTCATGCCCGAATGACTAATCATATGCGCAAATTCAGTAGGCTGTTTACGCCGGACATGAGCGGTTACGGCCACCGCCCATAGGGATTCTGACCGGCCGCCTATGATCTCTCTGCAAGCCACCTGCCAAGCTCTGGCAGTACACGTTTCTGCGACAGCGAGCTTGCGATCATCCCTACGTGTCCTGTGGGATACATCCTCATCATCTTGTCCTCTGAGCCTATGGCGTAATGCAATGGCATGCTGCATTCAGGGGATACTAGGTGGTCGCCTATTGCAATCTGGACTAACATGGGCATCGTAATCCTTTTGAGATCGACGTGGCTTCCGCCCACATACATCTTATTTTGAATCAATAGGTTGTCGTGGTAGATGTCCTTGATCCACTGCCTGAAGAGCTCGCCCGGTATTGGAGGGGTGTCACCCAGCCACTTTTCAACCCGCAAAAAGTTGTCGACGAATTTCTTGTTGTTTATGTTCTTGAAAAAGTTGACGTATTTTTCTGCACCCTGCTCAAACGGCTTTAATACTGAAAAGCAATAGTACATGAACTCCGGCGGCATGTTGCCTATGGTCTCGACCATCTTATCCACATCCATGTGCTTGGCAAGATTACTGATTACCGTGGTGTCCTTCCAACCATCTATTACGGGCGCCGTTGCTATGTGATTTCTTACCTTCTCTGGATGCAACGCCGCATACGTGGTAGTTATGGTGCCCCCAGTACAATAGCCCTGCAGCGATATCTTCTCTACTGACGACTCGTTCATTATGTGCTCTACGTACGAGTCGAGGTAGCCGTTTACATAGTCGTCAAAGTCAAGGTACTTATCCATGCTAGTGGGCGTGCCCCAGTCAAGCATGTATACATCGAATCCCTGCATGAGTAGGTTCTTCACCCAGCTCTTCTCAGGGTGTATGTCAAGTATGTGGAACCTGTTTATTACAGCATAAGCTATCAGTAGCGGGGTTCTGTGCTGTTTTTCCGTCATGGGCTGATAACGCAGCAGCCTAGTCTTGTCCATCTCTTTTACCACATCGTGCTTTGTCACGTTCAACACTATCTCGTCTGGGGTGGATGCTATCTTTGGCGCATCAACTACGTTCCTACCAAACTTGAGCATCTCCTCTATGAGTTTGGGATCTATGTGTGATTCTGGAACCATGCGTCATCACTCCTAGTCTGCATCAGAATCATTCGAGGCCGGCCTGCCTAGACTTTTGGTTCCGGCCACCATTTTTTTGGTGTCTGGCCCTGTCCCAGTAGCCGTGCCATCCACCACCTGTCTTGTGGCAGATTTCTGCGTCCGTTTCCTTTGTCTGCCCGGTTCTGCCGCAGACTCGGCCCCCGAGACGCGCGCCGTACTGGACTTGCGTCGCCGCCCCTTCTTGGTCTGCCGCGGCACTGATTTTTGCTTTTGTGCGAGAGCGTCATGTTCCTGTATCTTTTCTTGCAATGTAGAATTCTGCGGTGGTTTTGAATTGTGTGTGGTGGGAATCTGTCCTGCGGTGGTTGTATCGTCGTCGTCGTTATTGTTGCTGCTGTTGTTGTTATCGCCTGCATCAGTGGATCCGGCAGATGTGGCCTTTATTTTCAGCATCCCATCCGCACCCACATCCCGGTCTGATGTCTCCTGTCCTGCATCTAGCGATGGTGATGGCGGTGCTACGTTCGGGGGCTGCTTGTTGTCTAGCACCTGACTGTTGCCTGCCTGCCCCTCTATATCTGTCGCGTCCTCCTGCACGCCTTGCACCATATTCTCCTGCATCATGCTCTTTTGGACCTTCATCTCCAACTTCCTCAATCCCTTCTTGAGTGCGTGGATCTCCCTGTACACCTCATCTATCTCCTCCTTGCTTGGAAGGTTTGCCGACTGTAAGATGATGTTGACCATGTTGTTCCAGTGCTTGACCAGTTCTAGTTCCTTTGAGACGAGCTTGCCGTAATTGTTGCCAAACTTTGGCGAGTCGAACAGCTCGGTAAAGTCGTTATCGAATATGTCTATCCATATCCTCTTGAATGCCTCTAGGTGCTCCACATCCTGTGGGATGCTGGGCACCTTGATGTTCACCTTCTCCTGCGCCGTATTCCAAGTGTCTGCAAGCTGCGCATAGTACTCTGCAAGATGCTTGTTGAAGACCATCAAATCTTCATTCAAATTTATCATCTCAGTTGCAACCTTTTTGGAGTTTGCCGCAAACGCCCTCATGGGACCTATAGATGTCAGAGACTGTGGCTTACTTGACATTAGGTGTATGATGTCCGTCCAGAACAGCGACAGGTGCTTGTAATAGTCTGCTACGTTCTCTGTTTTTGGATCCAATTCCATGAGAGGTTATCAAGCGATTATAATAAATAGTTGTAGATTTTGGCGGCGTACAGTTTTGCCGATCATACCAGGTACGCAAAACAATGACTGTAAAAAGAGACTATTGACCGGTTCTCTCCAAAATACGTAAACTGGTATACGGCTATTGCCGTAACTGTTTACGTCCAGCGTAAACAATTTGCTAAATTTGTGCCTAGAATCAGTCATTCAGGTGTGGGAAACATGAACAATTACCTACTGCTCAATTTTGGTAGCTGATCTTGCTGCACTCCATTACGGTTCCCGTCCTGACGCTAAATCTTCGGTGGTAGCCACGACAATAGTACGGCATTGTTTGGGTTACGCTGGTCTCAGTCGTACGCCTGCAGCCGTGCCTATAGGACATTTACGTCCATACTCCCAAATGTTGGCTTCAAACCATGCCATTGATGTCTCCTCGTCGGGAAACATCTCGATTAGCTTCTTCAGGGGGGAGTACCTTCTTATCGCTTTTGTCTAAAGCACGCATATTATAGTTCCAATTGCACTATTATTTAAATTGACTGATCATATTTTCCCGCGCCAATCGTTCATTGGCAAGTAACTGTTTGAATCAGTCATTCAGGTGTGGAAGATGTAAAGGGTTACACTGACAGGCATGTGTGAATTTATGTATGTAATTCCTAACTTCTTGTACAGATTTGTTTATAAACATGATTTTCCTATAATGACATATTGTCTAGTAAATTCAACGCAATCAAAATTATCTTGTTTGTCTCTTTGCTTACAGCTGTGATTTTGCCAATGACTGGCATGACACCACATCTTATATTTGCAAAGGAAGCAGGACAACAAATAACAGAATATGGGCTCACAAACGAAACACCCGAAGTAAAGAGATTGATCGAAAAAGCTACAAATCTAAAAACAATGCAGGACTTGGCATTAAATAGGGAAACGGCGGATAAGATACAAACAGATATTGCCAATATAGAATTTAAACTTGAAAATATGGGTATCCCAACATGGGAAAAATATCAAAATGATCCAGAATATTGGTTAAACATTGCAAATCAAGTAATGGATGAACAATATGGAATCAAAGAATATCATGTTTCGAAAAATGGAACACTTGTAGAATCTTTGCAACCAGAATGTGGTGACTGTAGATCTTTATCCTTTAGAGTAGGTTGGGAGTATCAATGTGGCTGGTTCCGTTGTAGTTATGTTGCTCCTACATACCTTGTACTCTACCAAGGGCAAGGACATTCCCAATCGATCTGGTATGGTTCAGGACATGATGAATTATTTCCATTCCACTTTGTTAGATCCTCGCATCACAGTACCAGTGCAGAATATACTTGGGAGTATGATGCGCTGAATAATGGAGTGTCTTATGATGATGATGCAGATATAGAACAAAGATACTTTTGGTTGGCAAATTGGGATTTACGGAAAAATTATGCCAACTTGATAAATCCATTTGATAATACAGAACTTAAAACAGATTTTGATGTAGAGCAACTCGGATAAACACTGTTTTTGTTTTATTATGAGTGACATAGACGATATTGAAATCCGTAAAAAACGAACGGATTCCAAGAGAATAGATACTTGGGACATGGAAAAACAGACAGATATTACATCGTATGACGTAGATAATATCCAACATAAAGATGGTATACGAGTCTTGCGAGGAATTAAAATGAAGTTAGTTGAAGAAACTTCAGACACAAATCCCGATGAGAAACAACTAAAAGTATTTTATAGAATTACTGGATTTGACCCTTTAACTATTGAAGAATACGGTGACGATCCGGTATCACAAGCAACCAAACTTATTGTTAAATTAATAAAAGAATCTAGAAATTTGTCCAGATGTGACGCACGAGGGAAATTGTCTAGGGCCCGCTGGGAGAGGTTCTACAAAGAAACCTGTTCAAAATATGATATATGATATATGATATATTTTTGTATATATGATTATAATTATGCTGCTTAGGCTAGGTTGGTATAGGCTACTGCCATTAGCTGCTGAATGTCCTGCAACAATAAAGCCGTATTCAAGCCAGTTCTTTTGGACAGGCAAGCCAAGACTAAAACTAGAATCATGGTTTGCTACCTTTATCCCTCCTATTATTGGATCACAATCATGATACTGCCTGCTGCAGGCCTCGTCCTCAAAGGTTCGGTGCTCTATTGAGAATGATATGTGTTCGGAGCATGTAGAGATTATCTCTTTTAAGTCTGCATCATACTGGTCGTGGGAATTATATACGTAAAGTCACACCATGCCTGTCAGGTTACAGGTTACCCCCCCCCACGTACCGTTTAGGTTAGGCGTGAATATTCTGCGGAATTTGTGTCAAGATCAATCATTCAGGCGTGAGGGACTTAGACAGTTCTGGGGTGCTTATAAAGGGGGGGTAACCTGTGAGTCTGTTGCATAAGGTCGTCCAGGATTTGTGAATTTGAGTCGGATGCCCCGACTGCATATGGAGACTACCTGAAACGGATGCGCAGCATCCCCTTCG
>RKRU01000140.1 GCA_007571225.1 Nitrosopumilaceae archaeon
GAATTTGTGTTTGGGATCAGTCATTTGGGCGTGAGGGGCCCAAACAGCTACGGGGAGCTTATAAAGGGGGTAACCTCTTTCACTTTATTGATTCTAATCTGTATCCGAGCAGGGATGTCCGGATAGCAATCTTTGAGGGCCAGAACGCCGATCCCTCAAACGGCCATTCTCTGGATGATGGCATAAGGGCGCATACGCCTTGGGGGGAGATAGCATACGGGCTGGCCGGCAGGGATGGATACAGTAGGATAGACGATCGCATAGAGAGCAGCGCTCCCGGCGCGGACACAATAGCGGAGCTGTTGGGTGATGGGCCCGTTTTGATACTGCTTGATGAGCTGGCGCAATATCTAAGAAAGGCAGAGCCTCACAAGGGTGCTGGTAAACAGCTTACAGCATTTCTGACGGCTTTAATCAAGGCGGTGGAGAGCTCTCCCAATACGGCACTGGTGTATACACTGGCTACGGGAGCTGGTGATGCCTATTCCGAAGAGAATCAGAAAATAATATCCGAACTGTCAAGTGTTTCAGCGCGCAAGGCCACGATACTAAACCCTACAGAAGAGGGGGAGACAATTCAGATACTGCGCAGGCGCCTCTTTGAGAGCCGTGACGACTACAAGGCCGATCAGGTTGTTGATGCCTATGAAAAGATGTGGAAGGATAATAACGACAAACTGCCGGACATCAACATCCGCAAAAAGGTTGAAGAGTTCAGAAGCGGCTATCCGCTGCATCCAGACATACTTGAAACATTAATCTCAAAGACATCCACACTAGAGGACTTTCAGAGGGTCAGGGGTATGCTACGCCTCTTGGGCCAGGTCGTACATCATCTCTGGCAAAACAGGGACAAGATAAAACCCACTGCAATACATCTGCATCACTTTGACCTCGGACACGAGGATCTCCGACTGGAGATTGTCACAAAACTCAAGCAGCATGCGTTTTCTCCTGCTATAGATACTGACATATCCTGTGATGACGCCAACAAGACATCTACGGCCCAGCACCTAGATGAAAAGCATTATCCCGGTCTGCCACCCTTTACGACATGGATTGCACGCACACTGTTTATCCACACCCTTGCATACAACCCGCAACTGCGTGGTGTTGATGTACAACATTTGAGATACTCGATCCTTGCACCCGGCATGGATATAAGATACATAAACGAGGCACTGGAGCGATATAGGGAAAAATCCCTATACCTTGACGACAATCCTGAAAAACCCATCCAGATATCGGCCGTGCCAAATCTGAACCAGGCGATACAGAGGGCCGAGCAGAGTGTGGATACATCTCAGATCGAAGAAAAGATAGAGCAGAGAATACGCGACACATTTGGAAAAGGCGAATTTGATCTTTGCCTGTTTCCATCTGGATATGCAGACATTCCAGACGATAAAAAGAGGCCAAAACTTGTAATACCCGAATATCTGGGCATATCCACATCTAATCCTGAAAAACCACCTGATCTGGTAAATGACATATTCAGATACAAGGGTACTGGGGGACCTAGGGAATATCGCAACAATCTGATATTTCTGGTAGGCCATGCCGAGAGTGTTAATGCTGTAATTGATGATGCGCGCCACTATATTGCGGTACATAGTCTTGCACAGTCTGTTCGAATAGCGGAATTTGCAGATTATCAACAGAAGAGCATACGAGGCAAGGAAAGAAAGGCATCTACTAATCTGGATACTGCTATTGTACGGTGTTACAAATATGCATACTATCCAAAACAGGGAGAGCAGCTTGACTATGTCACATTAGACTGGGACAAGGGAGGCCAAAAATATCTTGTAGAAAATCTAAAGCGCAAAATACGTACTAATGAAGCACTTGCAGAAAATCCAGAATCCATTGTAGACAGAATTTCGACCCTGAAAAATAACGGACAAATAACTGTAGAGGATCTCCGCAACGAATTTTATCGTGCCCCAGATCTGCCGATTCTTATCGGGGATGACACCTTCAATAAAAATATCAGACAAGGAATAGACCGTGGGGTTTGGGTATACAAAAGCGGCGATTTAATTCAAGGCAAGGGTGATCCGCCTGTAACCTATTCTATAGATGGAGAGTCGTCTGTATATACGACTGCAACGGCCAAACGCCTTGGCATCTGGCCACCTGTCTGCCCAAAGTGTGTTCATGAGCTCACTGACTGCATATGTGGTTCTTCCACACCGCCCCCGTCACCTGCTGACACCAATCCGCCCACGCTAGATCCTCCTGTCAGTACAAATCACGCAAATGTTACCGACAAACCTAGTACTGCCATACAAAACATTCTAGATGACATGCGCAGGAACAAGTATCCAAAACTTGCTGGCGCGTCCATAAGTGCAAAGGACGACATATTTCCCTTGTTGTCTGCAATAAGCCTGAGTAAAAAAGAAGACATAAAGCTAAAGATGGAGGGTGACTATGAGATCGAGGGTAGCTCCTTTAATTTTGAATTTAGCGGTACGTTTGACTACGCTGAGCCTATACGAGAATTTTTAAAACCTCAGACTAACAGAGCCAGCACCTACAACCTTAATGTTACCGTAAAATTAGGTGACGCTGATATCAACAGGCTTGAAAATCTGAAGACGAAACTACGGTTTGTTGATGATCAAATAAAAATATCTGGATGGTTTGTACAAGAATGACTGACCGTCGCCTGATAGAAGAGTGGCTGCCTATTGCCGATATTGGTGAAGAATGTCTGCGTGAACGTAGATTGCCAACATCACTGCCTCCTCTTAGTTATCTTCATATCTGGTGGGCCAGACGGCCATTGGTTCTCTCCAGGGCTGCTGTGCTGGCATCCATATTACCTGCAGATGTGGATAGGGAAAAATTTCGTCACATTCTTGGAATACATGGTGACCCTGTCTCGGCACGCCGCAGAATTGAACAAAGTAACAAAGAGGGTGGAAAAAAACTGTCCAACCCATATGGCTACAAACGCGCCTTTACGTATAACCCAATACATGATCGCAATTGGTTGAATCAGGTGCTGGAATGTGACATAAGTACGATATCATTACTGGATCCGACTGCGGGTGGCGGCAGCATCCCTTTGGAGTCTTACCGGCTTGGTTGTACCACATTGGCCAATGATATCAACCCTGTGGCATCATTAATTCTGCAGGCTACCTTGATATGGCCTGCGAAATTTGGCGTCCAACTCTTGGCAGAATTTCAAGATTTGTGTCACAAGTTTCTTACGGTCGCGAAGACAAAATACGCCGATATCTTTCCAAACATACCACCCAATACCTTGGTCAATGGATATCTATGGGCCAGAACCATTAGATGTCCTTATTGCTCCGGCTTAGTTCCACTATCTCCCAACTGGAGACTTGCATCAGACGGTACTGGGGTTAAATTGGAACCAGAAATATCAGACGGGCCTGGTTCAAAAAACAGAATATGCACATTCAAAATTGTAAAATCTGTTAATGTTCAATCCGATGGAACCGTATCCCGCGGCACGGCCACATGTCCCTATCCAGATTGTAGGCGTGTTATTGACGGTGATACAATCAAAACTGCCGGACAATCCGGTGACATGGGAGATCAGCTATATGCTATAGTATACAAAATCAATGGAAAAAAGGAGTATAGAGCTCCAAATCCGACTGATGATAACACTGATTTCATACGCGCCAAACTAGAGGAGAAGATGGACGAATGGTCTGTGCTGGATATAATTCCGAGCGAGAGATATAACACAATGTACTCGGACAACTCAAAAAAATATGGCGTAAACTATTGGCGTGACATATTTTCGCCGCGTCAACTTCTCTGTCATGGTGTGGGTGTCGAGACGTTTCACGAATTGTACAAAGATGAGGGAAACAATATGTCTGAGATGCGCAAGGCTGCGTACGGATACTTGGCTATCGCTTTGGATACCATGATTAGTTATGACAACAAGGTGTCTAGGTGGAATGGCGCTAGGAGCGTACTAGTACCTACATTTGACCATCATGTTTTTGCGTTTAGGTGGTCCTATGCCGAGATGTCACCGTTAATTACAGGATTGGGATATGAATGGGCATTCAAAAAGACTGCTGATTCTCTCAAGAATATGATAAAACTGGTCGACACATCACATACATTCCAAAGTACAACCAAATCGTCCCCTCCCACAGTTACATACGGGTCCGCTGATAATCTCTCTCACATACAGAACGAATCACTTGATGTCGTGGTAATGGATCCACCATACTATGACAATGTCATGTATGCCGAACTGTCGGATTTTTTTTATGTGTGGCTCAAGAGGACAGCTGGAATTGTATTTCCAGATATGTTTAGACGTAACTTGACTGATAAAGAGAACGAAGCAGTGGCCAATCCTGTAAAGTTCTCTGGTCAAAAAAAGCCACATGATCTGGCAAGGCAGGACTATCAGAACCGTATGGCCATGATATTCGACGAATGCCGGCGTGTCCTAAAGTCGTCGGGTATAATGACAGTTATGTTCATGCACAAGTCAACCGAAGCGTGGAATGCACTTGCCACTGGCATCATTGAGGCCGGTTTTTACATCAGTTCCTCTTGGCCTGTGAGCTCGGAGGCTCCTACTAGCATGCATATACGCGACAAGGCTGCTTCAAAAAGTACAATTTTGCTGGCGTGCAGGCCGCAACTTCAATCAAATGATACTCACTATTGGGAGGACGTAGAACCGTTGGTAAGGGAATCGGTGGGTAAGCGATTGGATGAGTTCAAAAAGGCTGGAATGCATGGAGTCGATACCTATCTTTCGGCATTTGGCCCTGCATTGGAGGTGCTTTCAGAGAACTGGCCCATGAATAGACGGACTCCTCGAGAAGATAGAAGTGATGATCCCTATTCGGTGGTGCCAGAAGATGCATTGGATGCGGCGCGCAAAGAAGTAAAGCAATGGAGATTGGCTCATCTAATCTCTGCTGCCCCCAACAAGGATCTTGATCCCATAACTGCGTTTTTTGTACTTGCTTGGGATGCCTTTGAATCTCCTAAATTTCTATATGATGAGGCACTTCATCTGGC
>RKRU01000106.1 GCA_007571225.1 Nitrosopumilaceae archaeon
GCCGAGCTGCGCCCAGCTGAATGCAGTTCAATTCGGCCGCGGCGCCCCGTGTCCTACGCCCCCCGCCACAGAATCCGACCGGATCACCCCCGCACAGCCACATCCGTTTTTGAAAAAACAGCCAACATACGTAATGTCTACTGTTTACGACCAGCGTAAACAATTTGCCAAATTTGTGCCTAGAATCGGTCATTCATGTATGGTAGACGTAAACAGTTACTAAGATGGCTTAACCTGTTACCGCGGAGATCTGATAGATGAGCATCCAAATCATACGAAAAAAATGGCTCAAAAGTGTCCCAAAATATTGGGTCCACGTCACCTTGGTACTATGTACCTGATACTGGACTGTGGGTGGGATGCGATCTCTCCAAAGTTAGTGCGACCTAATTTCGGTACAATAGAGTCCCTAACGACAAAAGAGCTGGACAACGCCCGCCAAGTGTTACGATTAATATATGGAAAAGTACCTTTTTTCAATTATGATATGGACTAGGGATGAACCGGATGAAGAATTTGATAGTGAAAACACCCACAATCACACAGCGACCAGACGACAGTTATGGACTAGGGATGAACAGGATGAAGAATTTGATAGACATGTAGAAAAGATAGTAGAAGGTAAAAAAGATAGAATATTGATTATGGCCGGCCCGGGTACGGGCAAGTCGGCGATTTTAAAAAGACTTATAAAGAATTTACTGGGGGGGGGGCAGGCTCCTGAACGTATTCTTGCTGTAACGTTCACGCGAAATGCAGACGCAGATTTTAAAAAAACTCTTAAAAATTCTAATACTCCAGGCTCTGAACGAATATGCGCTAGTACATTACATTCATACTGCTACTCGTTCTTAGAGAAAAATGCGCTCAAGGCCGGAACGCTTCGGCAAGGCGTGCAAGCTAGCATGCACACCCTGCTGGACTTTGAAACAGAGGTTATGGTTGCTGATCTAGATGAACTGAACCCGAAATTTAGTAAATCCGAGTGTAAAAATTTAATACATAAGATTGAAGCGGATATACATCTAACGGATCTATATGAGAAATCATTTTCTTCTAGCCTGAATGAGTGGTTGTCTTTTCACAAAGCTAGTCACTTAAACCAACTTGTACCAGAGACATTGTGTCACTTGAAGAGTTCATCTTCTGACATACATACAAAATTTGATTACGTGATTGTTGATGAGTATCAAGATCTAAATAGTGCCGGCCGAGAACTTGTTGAAATGATATCAAAAAGATCGAAGCTGATAGTTGCTGGAGACGCCAATCAATTGATTTATGGTTTCCGTTACGCTAAGCTGGATGGTATCGAAAATTTTCACAAGTATGGGCCACCAGAAAAAATATTCCTAGATATGTGTAACAGATCCAAGAGAAACATTGTAAGGGTGGCAAATAACCTCATTGCTAAAAACGCTAAATCCGGTCAGGATTGTTTACCACTTTGTCCGAACGAGCTGGGTGGTACGATTCACATCATTCAGTGGGAAACACAAGAACAGGAATCCAAAGGCGTGTCCAGATATGTCAAACACCTCTGAGACAGTGGCGAATGTACGGAGGAGGAAATATTAATATTAACTCCTAAGAAGAAATATACACGTCAAATATGTGAGGATATTGATTCCAAAGGAATTAAAATACACAACTATGGTGTAGAACTTTCCGACTCTGAACAGAAATCATTTACCTTACTGACACTACTGGCCGATTGTGAAGATAGAGTGGCCCTTAGGTTGTGGTTTGAACTCAATAAGTCGACACCCCGATTTCAACACTACTACAAACTCCGCAAATACTGTGAGTCTAACAACAGATCCCCAAAGAGTGTACTGGATGATATGATCAACAACAAATTGACACTGCCCGACTTGGCTCCTCTGTTGGAGCCATATGGGGATCTGGTTAAGAAGCTTACATCACTCTCCAAGCTAAATCTGCACAATTTAATCGATGAATTGCTACCGAACAATAATCTGGATTATACTAGTTTAAGAAGAATTGCGAAAGATGCTCTTACGAAGGACATCGGTTTGAAAGAATTATATGATGAGATTAAGAAAGAGATTAAAGAACCAAAAATACTCGATGACAACTTTGTAAAAGTAATGACCCTGCACAAGTCCAAGGGGCTAAGTAGTAAGGTTGTAATCGTGACTGAGTGTGTTGAGGGAGAGATCCCTTACACCGCTAATTCCATAGCAAACGAATCCATTGAAGAGTCCCGCAGGTTATTTTACGTTGCACTTACACGTTGTACAGATACCTTGATTCTCTCCTATCCTGCCACGCACACGGGCATGAGGCGGACGAAGCCCCCGCCCGAAGATAACAAGGCACGTAAAAGTAGGTTTCTCGATGAACTGGGACCGGCTGCACCCGATCCAAAGAGTGGCATTGAATGGCAAGCATCAGGATACACGTAGTGACTCCTACTAACAGTTGTATATTTTCTAGGAGTAATATGCCAAAAAACATACAAAAACCAACGAAGAGCACTACGTAACTGTTTACGTCCAGCGTAAACAACTTGCCAAATTTGTGCCTAGAATTGGTCATTCAGGCGTGGGGGACGTAAACGGTTACCGGCGGCCTGCTGCGATCATGATGATGCCGAAAAGTTGCACAGGCCCCCAGTATACCTGAAAACGGTCAGGATACGCAGAAGACTGACATTTGTACATACGCGCATTTGTCGGCCGCACGCGAAATGCTTGTCTGTTTTATGCTGGCAGGCACACAGTGCTGTCTATAACCTGTTGTGAAAACACGCGCGCTCCCCCTTGTGGCAGGCAGGACCTGCAGGCTCTACACTGTACAGTATGGCATCCGAATCACAGTCCACCAGAATCTCCTTTATGTGCTGGACGTTTCCAGACTCCTCCCCCTTCATCCAGAGCTTGTTGCGCGAGCGGCTGTAAAACCAAGACTTTCTTGTCTTTATTGCAAGGTCTAGCGACTTTCTGTTGCAGTATGCAAGGGTGAGTACCTCCTTGGTACTCGCATCCTGAACAATCACGGGTACCAGGCCCCCACCCTTCTCAAAATCGATCTCGTCTACACTCTGTACGGGCATGTGGTGGTGATGATTACCATACATATTATAACCTTACAGGGATGCCGCCTTCTTGTAGTACCTTCTTGACTCCTGTTACTCCGTGCGTGTGGTAGTGGAATATGGAGGCCGCAAGAGCGGCATCCACATCGGTGGCCTCAAAGAGATCCACCATGTCTTCAGGACTGCCGCACCCGCCAGAGGCAATGACTGGTATGGATACTGCATCCACTATGGCCTTGGTCAGCGTGGTATCATAACCGTCCTTTGTCCCGTCCCTGTCTATGCTGGTAAGGAGTATCTCACCGGCTCCAAGACGCCTGGCCTCCTTTGCCCACAGTACGGCATCAATGCTGGTACTCTGCTTTCCCCCCACAACATACACCTCAAACCAGAACCTCCGGCCGTCCGCATCCTCAAATATGGTCCTGCCCATTCTGGCGTCACTATCTTCACACCCACCACTGTCACCTCCACACCCACCACTGTCACCATCCCCATAATCAGAATAGTTCCTCTTTGCATCTATTGCCACCACCACGCACTGCCTGCCAAAGAGATCCATCATGTCAGTAATGATCGACTTGTTGCGCACGGCGCCGGTGTTTATCCCCACCTTGTCGGCGCCGCTGAGAAGTATGTCCCTAGCATCCTCAATGGCAGAGACTCCGCCGCCGACGGTAAACGGTATGTCTATTACCGAGGCTACGCTGCGGACCATCTCCTTTACGGTCTTGCGCCTCTCGTGTGATGCAGTTATGTCCAGAAACACAAGCTCGTCTGCTCCCTCGTCACTGTACCTCTCTGCAAGTTTCACGGGATCGCCTGCATCGGCTAGCGCCTCAAACTGCAGTCCTTTGACCACCCTACCGTTCTTTACGTCTAGGCACGGAATGATCCTCTTTGTCAGCGTCACTGTGCAGCCTCCTTTCTAGCATCGGGTATGGTGATCCTACCATCGTACAGCGCCTTGCCCAATATGACTCCCCATGCCCCATGGTCCATTACAGAACGTATGTCGCCTGCTCTGGATATACCACCGCTTGCAATTATTCTTGCCCCATCCCCCCCAATCCTGCAGGCCTGTTCCAGATATCTAAGATCAGGTCCCTCCAAGGTACCGTCCTTGCTTACATTGGTGAGCAGAAATTCGGTGACGCCGCTCCCACCCGCAAGCGATTCTATGGCATCGCCCATTATAATCTCCGTGTCTGACTGCCAGCCGCGTGTTACAATCCTGCCGTCCCTGTGGTCTGCCGATACCACGACCCTCTCGTGCCCGATCTCGTCGATCAGTTTTGCGAGGGCGTCCCCGTCTGTAAAGGCCAGCGTTCCCACCACTATACGGTCGGCGGTCCTTGATGCCTCTAGGGCCGACTCTACACTCCTCAGTCCCCCTGCAACCTGCACTGGAATCGAGACCGAGTCCAGTATGGATGATATTGCATCCGTATTGCGTCCGGAACCCAGCGTGGCATCCAAGTCGACTATGTGCAGCATGTCCGCCCCGTTTGCCTCCCACCTGCGTGCGGTTCCGGCGGGATCGCTGTTGTATACGGTCTTCTTTGTGGGATCACCCTTGTAGAGGCGCACTACGCGCCCTCCCATTATATCCACTGCGGGTATCACCATTATCTTGGACATCATATGGTCATCCGTTGCAGATTCCGATAAAGTTCTTTATTATCCTCCTTCCAACTCTGCCTGATTTTTCGGGGTGGAACTGTGTCCCAAAATAGCCGTCTTGCTCTACTACTGCAGGCACTGCCGTACTGTAGTGCGACTCGGCGGTCACTATCTTCTCGTACGTGGCCGTAGTCGCAGGCCTTGCCATGTACGAGTGTACAAAGTACACCCACGAGTCGTTCTTGATGCCCTCAATTAGGCGGCTATCCTGTCTGATCTGTAAGCTGTTCCATCCCATATGGGGTACCTTCATGGATGTGGGGAGAGACTCCACCCTACCGTTCATCAC
>RKRU01000142.1 GCA_007571225.1 Nitrosopumilaceae archaeon
TCAGGGACCACATTATGGCATCTGCAATGCTAACCAATGCGCATGGTGTGCGGGGCGCGTATTAAACTACTATGAATTAGAGTCTGTTGGCAACTGTACAGGGCCAACATCAGACTGCAGGCCAACAGGGAGGAACTAGAAATCCCGTCTATCGCAGCCTGATCCTCTGTCACCCCCATCCCTTTTACACATATTTTATGCCTGTTACAAGTTTGGATACTGGTAACAGTCCCATACCAAAGATAATGTCATCTTAAACCCGTTGGAGTGCGCGATTTGGAGAGAAAATACTCGCCCACAAAATTCAACATAAGAACGATGGTTTTTTCCAACCGCTGCGAGTTGCTCCATTTTTTTAGTGTCCATCGGGGTACGAGGAATCCCACCCTTATTGATCTGTTGCGGTTGTCTGCATGGTTCAAACCCACTACAAAATTCAACATAAGAGCGAAACTCTTATTGAAACCACAAGATATCGTCAAAAGAGGAAGTGCCATGAAATGATGATACTAAAGAAGAAGCCAAGATCCCCTCTAAGATATGCGGGAGGAAAAACACGGGGCGTAACGGAGATATCCGGCCTTATTCCAGAGGATACACAGATCATCTATTCCCCGTTTTTTGGAGGTGGCTCAGTTGAGCTCGCATGCGCAAACAACGGAATCCTTGTTTATGGATATGACAACTTTAAGCCGCTTGTGGAGTTCTGGCAGTGCTTGTTGTCGGACCCTGTCCGACTGGCCGAAATCATAGAACGGTACCATCCATTACCAAGGACAAAATTCTACGAGCTACAAAAATCACAGGGAGGGTTTGATTCAAAGTATGAGCGGGCCGCAGTCTTTTACGTGCTTAACCGTGCGTCGTTTTCAGGAACCACCATGTCGGGTGGCATGTCGCCGAACCATCCAAGGTTTACCACATCCTCCATTGAAAGGATACGAAACTTTCAGATAAAAAATCTCCATGTGGAGCTTGCGGATTTTACAGAATCAATATTGAGGGCGGGACGGCACCTTCTATACCTTGATCCCCCGTACATGTTGGATCAGCGACTGTATGGAACTATGGGAGACCTACACAGCAATTTTGATCATGAGGGACTGGCAAAAACCCTCAGACGAAGGGGGAATTGGATCTTGTCCTATAACGATTCTGAGGAGATACACAAACTGTATGAAGGCTGTTCGTTTTACTATCCAAGATGGAAATATGGTATGTCAAATGACAAAAACTCGAGGGAGGTTCTGATTCTCAGCAATGATCTGGCAAAAGAAAATGGCCGTGCATAATGGTCGTCCAGACAACATCGGGTAAGGCTTTTGAGTATGCCTTGCTGACTGCGGCGTACAAGAAAATACACCCCCCCAGCAACAGTATGCAAAAAGTCACAATTCAAAGAGATGGCATTTACCATGTGGCAAAAGACGCCTTTGAATCCTGCTCTGATACGGAGCAGGAAAAATACGCCAAAGCCGCAAGCGCTGCCATAAGGCATATTGCAACACTTGAGCCGCGCCTAGGGAATCCGGTTGCCGCTGATGGGGAACTAGTACTAGCGTTACAATCAGACCAGAGGGGGGCAGATGGTGATATCAGGGATGTTCTGGTTGTGGGGACTGCCAGTGGTTGGGAGGTGGGGTTTTCTGCAAAAAACGAAAACAATGCAGTAAAGCATTCTAGACTGTCTGACCAGATTGATTTTGGTGAAAAATGACTTGGCTTAAACTGCTCACAGGAATACATGGCCTCGGTGGGTAGAATTTTTGGAAGCATAAGAATATTGATGGATGAGAACCGAAAAAGGGGACATGTTTTGCTGTGGAGGGAGATACCGGACAAGGCAGAGACATTCTACATCCCTCTACTTGACTCGTTTGAGGATGAGATTTGCAGGCTGGTTTCAAAAAGCAGGAACGTACCATCACTGCTGCTAGAATACCTGCTGGGAAAGAATGACTTTTACAAGATAATAAAGTACAACAAAAAGGTCACCATTCAAGGGTACAATCTGCATGAGACACTCAACATGCCCTCGAATTCCATCAATGCACAAAACAGGGTGTCCAGATTGAAATTTCCCACCAGAATAATCGAGGTTCGGCGGCAGGGCAACAACAAGACGATAATTACATTTGACAACGGGTGGCAAATATCGTTCCGAATACACAACGCAAGCTCAAAGGCGGAGCCTTCTTTGAAGTTTGATGTGCGGCTAGAGGGGGTACCTCCGTCACTTTATTCCCATAATGAGTCGTGGTAAAAGCTGTCTCAGCCGTTATTACATGCGGACCCTGTAGTTCCCTACATTAGTGAGAGATAAAAATTAACAATTAGAAAACCCATTTCGTGGCTTCCAATGCCGACTAGTAAGAGCGAATGTTTACTTCGGTTACTAATGTAAAAGCTGTATGCAGCCGGACTTGATGCCTGATATTACGGTTCTGTCAAAAAGAGGTGCGTCTGCATACATTCTCGATTCTGTTGTGATACTCATATGCTTCCCACGCCCTCAAATGCGCGTCCGATATTCTGTATGTCTCTTTCAGAGAGCCATGCAGTTGCCACTATCCGTAGCCTTGCCTCCCCCCGCGGAACGGTCGGATACCGTATGGGAAGTGCATATATGCCTGATTTGTACAGTTTTTTTGCTAGTCTCACTGCGCACTCCTCGCTCTTTATCATTATGGGCATGATGTGCGTTTTTGATGCAGTTGCATATCCCGCCCTGCCAAGCGCGTCTCTGAGAAGCCTTGTGTTGTCTGCAAGTCTCTTTTTGCGGCTCATCCGTATTCCGGCCGAACGTATGCGCACGAGCGCGTGTTCTGCCAGTATGGGTGGGGGTGCAGATGTGTATATGAATGACCGCGACTGATTTATGCACAGGTCAATCACTGATCTGTCTGATGCCACGTACCCACCAAATGAGCCCAGCCCCTTGCTTAGGCTGCTCGTATATACGTGCACCCCGTTCCCTGACGAATCTGTGAGGCCCAAGTGTTGTGGGGTCCCCCTACCGTCGTCGCCCATCACAAAGTCCCCATGTGCATCGTCAACTACCAAAATGGAGCCGGTCTTTGATGCAACGTCGGCGATCCGTCCCAGTGGAGGTACATCCCCGTCCATGCTAAAGACCCCCTCTGTTATGATTATTTTATTGCCGCAGCCATCCGGTATCTTCAACTCCAGATCGCCGGGATCATTGTGTCTGTACGTTATAGTATCGGCCCCCCTTGCCAGCCTGCACCCATCTATTATGCTTGCGTGGTTAAGCTCGTCGCTGAGTATTACGTCGTTTTTGCCTGCCAGTACGGGCAGGATGCCTGTGTTTGCCATGTATCCAGTCGGATACAGCAGCGCCGATTCGTAGGACTTGTGTGCGGCCAGCTCCTCCTCAAGGTTCATGTGTGCCGTGTCGCTGCCTGCAAGCAGCCTAGAGCTTGCTTGAAACTGGGCATCCATATCACAATTACAATTACAATCACAATCATCATTATCGTTATGTTCTTTCATGTTTGTGGAGCCGTCAGGCGGCAGGGGGGATGCGCCCAGTCCAAGATAGTCATTTGAGCACAAATTGATCAGCTTGTGGCCGTCAATTGTAATGTATGCGCCGCTGACGCGTCCATACCTTATGGTACGGTGCAGGCCGGACCCTGCAATACTTTTTATCCTTTTTGTCGTATATGACAGCGGGCCTACAGCATGTGTGTCGTACGGTGTAGGCTGCGCACGTACCTCCATGTTTGATGGCGTCTCTGGGGTGGACTGCTGTACCCCTCTGTCCCAAATTCTATTCTCATTGTTGTCGCTGCCGCTGCCGCTGCCGCCCAAGGTTTACCCTTCCTATCAAAAGCTGGTCTTCTCGTGCGCTGTTTCCGCTGGTGGTAAGGTATCCGCCCGTGATTATTCCGTTTGCCCCCCCGGCCAACAACTGCTGTCCGTCGTCGTCAAGTATGGCCTCCCTGCCTCCAGAGATCTTTATGATCGAGCCGGGCAGCAAAAACCTCAGCACCGCAAACATGCGCACAATCTCCGAGTCTGGCAGCCTAGTCTGCAGGGCAAGTGGTGTGCCCAGCACGGGCACGAGCAGGTTTATGGTGACCTCCTCTGGACGTATTCGTGCAAGCTCCAGTGCAAGCTCGAGTCTCTGCTTGCGCGTCTCCCCGAGCCCTATTATGCCCCCTGTGCACAACTCCAGTCCCGCCCTGCGAGCGGTCCGTAGTGTGTCCAACCTGTCTTGGTACGTGTGGGTGGTACATATCTCAGAAAACTTTGACCTGGCCGTCTCAAGGTTGTGGTTGTACCTTCTGACGCCCAGCTCCTTTAGGGCGGCTGCCTGTCCGTACGTCAGAAATCCTAGGCTGCACTCTATTGCTATGCCGACCTCTTGGTTTATCATGCGTATTATATCACAGACCTTCTCAAAGTTCTGCTGCGAGGGTTCGCGCCATGCGGCGACTAGACAGTACGAGTCAGCCCCCTCGCGCTTGGCCCTACTTGCTGCTGCCACCACCTCTTCTGGAGGCGGCAGGGCATATGTCTCTATGCCGGTATTAAATAGCGCCGACTGGGCGCAGAACGTACAGTCCTCGCTACATGCGTTCTTCTTTATGTTGGCAAGCTGCTCCACATCCACTGCATCACCGTTGAACCTGTGTGTTATCACGTTTGCAGCATCTGCCAGCTCGTACAGCGAGTCGTCTGGGAGATCAAACAACATGGATGCATCATCATATGTGATGCCCGACCCGTCAAGCACGCTGTCCAGACAGTCAGATATAGTGTGGTTCATGCCGACAGGAGAATTCACAGTGGTTTTGTACCTGCACCTCATATAACACTTGACGGTCCCCGCGTGTATGACTTTGCTTGTTCCTTATGTGGATCCATCAATCTTGTTATATGTCCTCAAGCACGACTGAAAAACCCATACTATACTACTCAAGAGGTCTTTTTCCAGTTATTTTTTTGTGCCAAGCAGGGTAGGTGAAGCCGTACTCTAAATGATTGTGGGGGGGAGGGA
>RKRU01000118.1 GCA_007571225.1 Nitrosopumilaceae archaeon
ATTGACAGCAGGCTAATAGAGGCCGAAAGAAAGAAGAGGCTCGTAATTATAAACGAAAGGGGTAGAAAGCAGGCAATCGACGGCGGCTATACCGGCAGGATAACTAGGATAAATTCGGATTTTATAAGTATGATGCTCAAGAACGGAATCACGCCTGTGATATCCCCAGTTGCCACAAGCGAGGAGTACGAGATGCTCAATGTGGACGGTGACAGAGCAGCAGCACACATTGCGGGGGCGACCGGATGCGACAAGGTACTGTTTGTAACCAACGTGGACGGCCTTATAATGGACGATAAATTAGTGACCAAGATGGACAGTGCAGAAGCAAAGAGAATCATGCCAAAGATAGGTCCGGGTATGGAGAAGAAGATACTGGCATCTACTGAAGCCATAAACATGGGAGTCGCAACTGCCCTTATCGCAAGCGGGCGGCGCGCAGATCCAGTATCAAGGGCCATTGCACAAGAGGAATGCACGGTGATCAGTGATGGCGTCAACTGAGGATATGTATATGGGAGGCCTCTACCAGAGGTTTCCCGTAACGGTGGACAGGGGCGAGGGCGCGCTCGTCTGGGACGATTCTGGCAGGGAGTACATAGACTGCATGGCAGGATACGGCGTTGCCCTGCTTGGCCACTGCAACAGGCGCGTCACGGATGCCATAACCACGCAGATCGGCAGGATCATAACCGTTCACAGCTCGCTGTACAACAAAACCCGGGAGGAGTTTCTGGAGAAGTTGATAGGCCTTGCCCCCGACGGGCTGGAACAGGTGCACCTCAACAATAGCGGCGCCGAATCGGTAGAGGCCGCAATCAAATTTGCAAAAAAGTACACGGGCCGCAAAAAGATGATAGCCATGAAGGGCTCCTACCACGGCAAATCCTTGGGCGCCCTCTCAATCACGTTCGGCCCAAAGTATAGAAGGCCATTTGCCCCACTTATCGAGGGGGCCGAGTTCGTCCCGTTTGGCAACGGCGCAGCGCTAGACGAGGCAGTCGACACAGATACTGCCTTTGTGATTATAGAGCCTGTACAGGGAGAGAGCGGAATACATGTGCCCCCGCCTGAATTTCTGCGAGAAGCCCGTGAGATCTGCGACAGAAGCGGCGCGCTGCTGGTATTTGACGAGATACAGGCAGGCCTGGGCCGCACAGGCAGACTGTGGGCGCAGCAACACTGGGGTGTGACGCCGGACATACTATGCCTTGCAAAGGGGATTGCAGGAGGTGTCCCGATGGGCGCCACGCTAGCCAAGCCCGAGATAATCGGCGCCATGTCAAAGGGGGAACACTCCTCGACGTTTGGTGGCAACCCGCTCTCGTGTGCCGCAGGGTCTGCCACGCTTGACGCACTCACACAAGACGGACTTGTCGAGAACTCCGCTGCCATGGGTGCGGTATTTGCAGACGGACTTGAAGAGCTGAAGAGGAAGTATCCAAACATGATAAGAGAGGTGCGCGGTAGAGGCCTGATGATAGGTGTGGAGATCAAGTATGACGTAAGGGGCATATTATACGGGCTGATCAAAAAGGGAATATTGATGCTCTACTCTGGAAGAAACGTGCTGAGAATACTTCCACCGCTGGTGGTTACTGCAAGACAGGCAGCCAAGGTTCTAGATGCACTAGATGCAGTACTCTCAGAGGAGTCAGAGAAGACGGGCACCAGACGCGGCGGCAGCAACATGGGGAGGACATGACAGATGACTATACATACAGACGAGACTGACAAGAAGATCATAACTAGGCTTCAGGAGAACTCGCGCGAGTCGTTTGTCGTAATGGGCAAGGAGCTGGGACTCTCAGATACCGTGATTGCCAGAAGGGTAAAGCGGATGATCGATGGGGGGATCATATCAAGGTTTACAGTCGAGATGGGCGATGCGGGCCAGACGAGCGCCATAGTCCTAGCATCAGTAGACTCTGCCACAGACACATCTGTAATATCAGAGAAGCTTGCCAGACTAGACGCCGTAAGGATCGTATACGAGATTACGGGTCAATACGACATTGCCACCATCATAAGCGCTGCTAGCATGAGCGAAATAAACACCGCAATAGACACGCTAAGAAAGATTCAGGGAGTCACAGACACCAATACTGTGATAATTCTCAACAAGATCGTGTGAGTATATTCTTCGATATTACAGTTAAAAACATCAAAAAACATACTATACAGGCAAAATTTCATCGAATTAAGACGATTATCCTTATATTTGCCAAGAGGGTGCGCTTCACCATGCAGGCAGAAGACAGGAAACATAATGCAGACGCGCATAATGAAAACCCAAGTACAACATCAGATGCCTACACGCATGGGCAGAACAACGGTGATCCCAACTACCACGCATACAACTACCACGCATACAACTACAACCGCATCGGACTTGAGAAGAGATCAAGGCGGGTGCAAAAAAAGATACGCGTACTTGACAGTACCTTAAGGGAGGGCGAGCAGCATCCAGGAGTCTCGTTTACAAACAAACAGAGGATACAGATAGCGTGGATGCTTGACTATTTTGGGGTGGACCAGATAGAGATATCACCTGTAATATCAGACGAACATAGGGAAGCCACCAAGATCATACTAAAGCAGGGACTGCAGGCCGACATCGTGGCACACGGCAGGGCCATGAAGGACGACATCAACGTATCGATTGGATGCGGTGCAGAGTGGTGCGCCGCATACCTCGGAGTCTCAGACATACATCTTAAGGACAAGCTCAGGATCACACGTCAGGAGGCAAGCAGAAGGGCAGTTGACACAGTAGAGTATGCAAAGGAGCACGGACTCAAGATCAGGTTTACGCTAGAAGACGGCAGTAGGGCAGACCCAGAGTTTTTGCTGTCCATCTGCAGGGACATAAGAGATGTAGGGGTGGACCGAATCAGCCTGCCTGATACCGTAGGTACGATGCACCCGGCAGGCATGTATGAATTTGTAAACAAGATGAAGGAGGGTACGGGGAACGTACCGCTTGATGTGCACGTACACAACGACATGGGGCTTGCCGTGGCAAACGCGCTGTCCGCATGCGACGCAGGCGTCGACCAGATACATACGACCATAGACGGAATAGGCGAGAGGACTGGAATACCCGCACTAGCAGAGGTGGCAGTGGCGCTCACCTACCTGTACAAGTCCCCCAACGACTTTAGGCTGGACATGTTACAAGATCTCTCTAGGATGATCAGCGACTATACCAACACCCCCATGTACGACTCAAAGCCCGTGGTGGGATCGTCAGCATACAAGCACAAAGCAGGCACGCACCTGGCCGCAATACTGCGCAATCCAGCAGCATACGAGCCGGTCCCCCCCAGGGCTGTTGGAAACTCCAGAAGGATCGTCTTTGGCGGGCTGGCAGGAAAGACGGGGGCATCGTACTTGATGTCGCTTCTAGGACTAGACAAGAACGAGGAGCAGTCAAGGCAGGTGGCTGCAAACCTGAAGAAGATGGCCATGGGAGACCTCATCGACATTCCTCTTGACGACAATATGGAGAAGAAGATTACGGGGCTGAAATGACATGTATTTGACTGGTAGGCGCATGCGACATACGGTTTTTGACCATGGGCTGCTCACCACTGCATACACGTTATCAGTAGATGGGAATGTATGATAGATTACAGCGGCTTTGCCCAAAAAAATGCAGTAATGATGATGCATATAGTCACTTGAGTTGACGCTGCCGTCAACTTGAAATCTTTGTCACCAGCTTTGTCTCTGTATTGCAGTCTTTTTCAAGGTCGCCACATCCAGATTTTTTGCATCTGTCCGGGATACAGTGGATCGTCTCGATTGACCTTTAGCCGTGTGAGACCATCTTGTGTTCTGGACACCATCCAGATTTTTTGTGTTCGGAGGGAAGCTTGCGGGCACCCTGCTTGTGCGCCCTTTTCGGTATGGAGTTCTGCGACGATAGGCTATTGGAATTCTCGTAATATTGAGGTGGACATTGCTTGTCTTCAGCTCATTTTGCAGTCATTCGTTGTTGCTCATTAGGTGCGATACATTTTACTCCAGACTTTTAATAGCATCAAGCGACTCTTCAAGCAGGCCGCGATACTTTTTGGCTTCCGCCTAGGAGCGGGCAAGTTCATCCTGTAGTATTTGAACCGTCATGTTTACCATGCTTCCTTATCGACTTGTACGGTAAATACCCCACATACCAGAAATTGTTTACTAGTTTGTCAATTATGCTTGACGTAAAGTTACCTACATACGACCCGCTACATACTACACACATACCACACACATACCACACACATACCACCCGCTACATACCACACACCACACACACCACACACATACCATCCGCTACATACCACAACGTAAGGATTATCAAGTGTTTGAAAAACCCCATAACATGCAACCGTACAAACAGCGTGAGTCCTATCTTCTCCTACAAAAAGGGCTAAAATATCCAGAATCGGAGTCCTACATGATTTATGCCGCTATGAAAAATGCGCTTGTATCGTATGGTGATGAGATTGAAAAGGCCATCTACGACAATCGTAAAATAATGTACAAACGTTTGAACTATGCAAACAAAAAAGATCCCACGGGTTATGATGGAATACTGCTTCCCATATTGTTCAACATTGCCAATGCTTTGATGGAACTAAACCGCTCAAAAGGCGCTAATACTTTACTTGAACAACTCGGGCTGATGCATCCACATGACCCCCGTGTTAATTATTTTATGGGCAAGCTGTTTTACTACAAACGGCAATACGATGAGGCTTATTCGTACTTTGAGTCTGCAGATGCCAGTCACCGTGAAACCTTTATTCTTACACTCGAACAATATGATCAGATGTATATATTATGGAATGTCTGTGCCGAACATACTGGCAAAAAATTAAAGATCAGGAAACTCCCAAAGAGAGCACATGAAGTCCAGACCAAACCCGCACCAAAGACCAAACCCGCACCAAAGACCAAACCCGCACCAAAGACCAAACCCGCACCAAAGACCAAACCCGCACCAAAGACCAAAC
>RKRU01000144.1 GCA_007571225.1 Nitrosopumilaceae archaeon
CTGTCGGATCCCAATCTACAACATAATCAAACCACGATCAACCATATTTTTGACAAAATCATTATCTGAGACTGGTTGGGACAGCATTCCAGTGAGAACCCTAGCCAGCCCCCGTATTCTGGACAGAACCTGTGGAACTGTCCATGCCAGTCATCTAGTACCATTCCTCATAATCAATAGCGGACCCGACCGGATTCGAACCGGCGACCTAACGCTCCGCAAGCGTTCGCACTATCCAAGCTATGCAACGAGTCCGTCTTTCCTGTCATTGCGCGCTTAATTTGGGTTACTATAACAGATCAGGAGGTACCCGAGCCACGTATGCGCCGGCATCCGTACTGCACGTATAAAGGACGCACAGCAGGCAGTTTAATGACACGGCCTATCTTGCCCCGCACGGATCGGGCAGTCCTGTCAAATGTGCCAAGAGGCAATTAGTACTACACGGACTTGATCCCCCACAATCATCTTTTGTATCATGCAGACATGACTAGGCCGAGTTGACTAGGCCCATCATGTTTTCAAGCCCTGCCACAGACACTATCCGGAGAGCCTGCTCAGACGACAGTCAGATAGCAACAGGTCGTGGAATTTTCAGTGTCAGAATTTGGCATGCTAGCCTTCCAACTCTGCCTTTTTGACAAAGACATAGTTCATGATCAGTCCAGCTATTATTCCACCAAGTATTGGGGCCGCCCAGTACAGCCAATGGAACTCCCAGAATCCCGATATGAGTGCAGGTCCAAACGTTCTGGCCGGATTGACAGATGCTCCTGTAAGAGGGACGGCGATCAAGTGTATGAGAAATACCATTCCTCCTATCGTAAACCCGTGCCAGCCAGGGGATGCCCTCTTGTGGACAGCAGTCATGAATATTACCGTCACCAAAAAGAATGTCAGGATTGCCTCTATTGCAAATCCAGAACCGACGCTATGGTTGATCAGTTCGCTGGGTCCGCCCTGGGTACCAAAGTTTACCTTTGCGCCAAGATCCGGCAGAATGGCCATGAGGGTTGCAGCAGCTGCAACCGCTCCGACTATCTGCGATGCGATATATGCAACTCCATCAGTCACGCCGATCTTTTTGGTGATCATCATCGGTATTGTAACTGCAGGATTAATGTGAGCCCCAGATATATGCCCAAATGCATATATCATAAGAGCTATGATGCCGCCGTGCCCAAGTGAGATAAACAGTACAGATTGGGTGGTAAGCTCCTCTCCAAATGATGCAATGGCAAGAATGACAGAAAGCGGGCCAAAGAAGACGAGTGCATACGTTGCTATTGCCTCTGCCAGATATGCTCTAGGGTTTACCAATAGTGCATTAATCGACATTTTCCATATAAAAGATTCGAACAGCGTGATTCACAATTGATGGTGACAGCATGCGTTTATGGATCGGCCCCTGCATTTATATAATCATACAGAATCAAAATACTCCAATTGCCTCCTTAAAGTAGACACTCTTTATCTACTCACACTCCTATATAGTACGCTGTGCTTTCAGTAAGCTCAGTTACAAGACTCACAAGATCCCAAACGACACATGCAGGAGTAACTACATATCAAAACAAATTTTCGCATGGTGCCATCATGCCATTGGGGTGCCATCATACCATTGTGATATAGAACAAACATCACTTTCGAGGCGTATCATGGGTTCGGCCAATATGCAAAGCTAGGTTGATCACGTCAAGTCCAAACTCCATGTCACAAAACTGGCACCTAAAGCTGTACGCCCCATCATCTCTACTATGTTCGTCTGGTTTTGAGATGTGTGGTTTTGGCATCAATAATTTAATGCAAGGATGATATTAAAAAATAGGCCGGATATCATTATACGGCTTCTGTCCCCCTAATTGGCCTGACGACTTGTGCGGCCTACACATTCTGCGGCCTACACATTCTGCGGCCTACACATTCTGCGGCCTACACATTCTGCGGCCTACACATTCTGCGGCCTACACATTCTGCGGCCTACACAAACATGCTCAAAAGGCGACTTGATTGCATCATCCAACAAACCTTCCACATAATCATTTTTTGCTCTTATGTTGAATTTTGTGGGGGAGTATTTCTCTCTCCAAGTTGCACATTTCGATGGGCCTGAGATGATAACGTTGTTCTTGATGTGAGACTGTTGTATGTATCCAGACGTGTAACAACAGATGTGAAGTATGGGTGAAGAGTATCAGTTTGTGACCACTGATCTTCAGATGTGGCCCATCATGTAAAATTCGCCATTAAAATGGATGAAAAGGTTCTGTGTGGGATAGACTAGATGTAGTCGTTTGTGTTCGGCGTAAATAATTTGCTGCTGAATTTGTGCCTAGAATAGGTCATTTAGATGTGGGGTACCCAAGCAGTAACTACTAGATGGTTGACTCTTCTCTGCAGGGCCGGCAGTATGTCATATTGGCCTACCCCCCCCCCCAGGCCGTAACCATTTACGTCTCCCACGCCTGAATGACCTATTCTAGGCACAAATTTGACAAACTGTTTACGCCAGACGTAAACAGACCCCCAGGCCGCGGCTAGCCTGCCGGACGATCACAATACGGCTCCGCAGGACATGACTCTACCAGATTTAGCAGCGCATTCAGTTTCTGCCGGCAGCGTATGCGCCGCACCCAAGAAGAATTTGGATATACCGAATCTGCGAGTCGACACAATCCTTGCAGGCCTAGCAGACCTGTCGCAACGTCGACAACTCTACACATCCTTTCACACCGAGGAAGGAGAGAATCTCTATCACCTGCTGTTCAGCTGTCGCAACGTCGACAACTCTACACATCCTTTCACTCTACTTCATCCCACTCCACCCCACTCCCCTTCGACACACCCAATACAACATCCTAGCTTCAGTTCGGGCGGATCCAGGCCGTATTATGCATGTATCAAACGATCCGCTCACTTTTTAATTGATATTGCAATACAACCATCATTACTATGGCACCACCGCAATCAAGCTGCCCCAACTGCCAACAAAACGAATGGCTTGAATGCCCGGATCTTGGGTATGTCCCGAGAATCATCAAACGTGATGGTAAAAAATATGCAGCCGACATGTACAACGGCATTCATGTTAGAGTGTGGCGGTGCAACAACTGTCTGTACATAATGCAGTTCTGGGAACCTGACTAGCCATAAGGCTCTCTCTAGGATACTGGTGCTGGCCAGTCTCAGACGGTTACTGGCCAGTCTCATACAATATTACTTTTAGTGATAAACCATCACAATGCCTTAAAGGAGCACAAGACTCCCACCAGACAAGCAGGGATTAATTAAAGATCACAACAAATGAAATATACTGATTCAGAATACAAACTTGTATCTAGATGTACCGGCGTAAACCCGCATTTGGATTTGGCGTACAGTAAACCCGAGTACAAACCCCAAAGATGTTTATGCCCAATCCAACCTAATCACAGCTACAACAGCATCAAATATACAAAGACTGCACGATTTCAAAGCAAGTTATCTCATCATAAATTCAACCGTACCATCCAGGGTTCTTGTTGGATCCTAACCCACAACATAATCAAGTCAAGTTATGCTATATTTTTAAAAGTCGTTATCTGAGACTGGCGGCCAAGTCTCGTATTTTAGAGAGAACCCAGAAGAGAGTATCTACAACCATTTTTGTACCAGACAGGACAGAAAATCCCACATGTAAAAATTCCAAAGATAAATTAACGACACATCTGGAAATTTGGATGTGATATCTGAAGGCGACATGGTACCCGTGTTTGAGTTGCGTGATGCATCCAACAAAATAGTGCGTTCAAGTGACTTTCAGGGAAGACGGCATGTAATCTACTTTTATCCAAAGGACTTTACCCCCGGATGTACAACTGAGGCAGACGAGTTCTCAAAACTGTATGACACGTTTAGGGACAACGGGATTGAGGTTGTTGGAATAAGTCCAGACGATGTCAAGTCACATGACAAGTTCTGTAAAAAGATGGACATACGATATCCGCTTTTGGCAGATGTCGACAAGACGGTATCAAAGATGTTTGGCGTGTGGGACAAGAAGAGGTTCATGGGAAGGGAGTACATGGGCGTCCTGAGGAGTACGTTTCTTGTAGATGAAGACGGAACCATATTCAAGGTATATCCCAAGGTAAGGCCTGCGGGACATCCAAAACAGGTGCTGGACGACTATACAGATCTGAAAAGTAAAGAAAAGTAGGAGGGGATTAAAAGCCCTTAGGCAGTGTCCCTCTAGATTTTTTCTGTGGTTTTGGTTCCGGTTTTGGCTCGAAGCCTTTTGGTAGTTTCCCGCGCCGGCTTGGCTGTGCTGTCTGCTTGGCCTGCCGTTCTGCCTCTTCCTTTGCAGCTTGTTTTGCTGCGGCTTCAGCCTGTTCCTGTGCACGCCTCTTGACATACTCTGCCTCGTATTCTGCAAGATGTTCTTCCCTGCTCTTTTGGTTTGTGTCTACAGTAGTCTTTACATTTGCAGGCTCTGGCGCCTCCTTTGGTGCGGGCTTCTCCTGTGCGGTTGTCTGCTGTTTTGCAGCTACCCCCCTGACGCTCATCGATACACCGCTGAAGCTGCCAAACGTCCTGTCCGGTGGATGGTATGCAAGTCTTGGCCTGGTTGCAAAGTACTGATTTGACGGCTGCGTATATCCCGTAACCTTCTCTTTTTGTTCATTCCAGTTGGTGGTTGGTACGTTGCCGACCGGGGCCGTAAGCCTGACATAGTATCGGTTGGGAGACGGTGAATACCCTGTCACCTTGGCCCTGTACTGATGAAAGTCAGTCTGCGGAGAGTTATAGTATGCATCCTCCAATGCAGCCTGAATGTTCGCAGGCGGTTTGGCCGTAGTCTCTGCAGGCTTGGGCTTTGGTTGTGACGACGGTGGAGGTGGGGCAGTAGCATCAAAGCCCTTTGGTAGTACGCCCTTGGGTTTTGGCGCTGGTGGTGGAGGTGTAGTTGTTTCCGGTGTCGGTTCGGC
>RKRU01000145.1 GCA_007571225.1 Nitrosopumilaceae archaeon
CAGCAGCCGCAAGACACATCCGAACGCCTGTACGGCTCAATAGCGGCCGAAACAATAGCCGTCCTGCACGGAGCAGACATCATACGCACACACAATGTAAGAGCCGCGCATGATGCAGCAGCGATAGCCTCTAGATGCAGTGCACGGCCAAATATGTGACCGTATGAATCCGACACAGTGGTGTTCTACCGTGAATCAGATGGGGCAATCCGATATGCGATGCCTTCCCACACATGTACATGCAACAGACCACATGTATATGCAACAGACCGTACGTATATGCAACAGACCGTATGCCAGGCCCCGCAGCTGCTACAGGACCGGGCACGTACACTGGTGGTACACTACAGGCTGGTCACATTTCACAAAATTTATAATCGCACAGACTACATCACAACAAGGTTTCATTGAAGTCTAAAGACGAAGTAACATTTGACGATGTTATTTTCTCAGCAGTAGACGCGATCAAGGCGTTTAAAGAAGGACTAACATTTGACGATGTTCTTCTCGTACCCAAATATTCAGACATAACAAGCAGAACCCAGACGGATCTCACCACTAGGCTGTCCAGAAACATCACCATCAACATGCCGTTTGTCAGTGCAAATATGGATACCGTAACGGAGTCCGCAATGGCAGTAGCCATGGCACGCGCCGGGGGAATCGGTATAATACACCGCTTTCTTACCATAAAGGACCAAACTGCAGAGGTGCTCAGGGCCAAGCGCTCTGGAAGTGTCATAATAGAGCATCCATACACCATAACCGCAGAAAAGACAGTCAGGGATGCCCACAACTACTCTGAAAAGATGGAGGTATCAGGGCTGCTGGTAACGGAGCACAACTCAGACAAGATAATTGGAATAATTACCGAGCGCGACATACTCTTTGCAGATAGCAGTGATACGGTTGCAGATGTCATGACTACAGATCCCATTACGGCAGGGCCCGGGATAGGCCTTGGAGAGGCAAAGGCCATACTGCACAAGCACCGCATAGAGAAGCTGCCCATAGTGGACGAGGAGCGTCGCATACGCGGCCTGATTACGACGCGCGACATAATCAATGCATCGAACTATCCCAACATGTCAGTAGACGGCAAGGGCAGGCCGCTTGTAGGGGCGGCCGTAGGGGTGAAAGGAGATTTTATGGAGAGGAGTGAATCGCTGCTAGAGGCGGGCGCCGATGTCCTTGTGGTGGACATCGCGCACGGGCACAGCGAGAATGCGCTAAATACGGTACGCAACATCAAAAGGGCATTCCCAGACTGCGAGCTGATCGCCGGAAACGTGGCCACCGCGCAGGGCGCAAGGGATCTAATAAGAGCAGGGGTCGACGCGGTGAAGGTCGGGGTCGGCTCCGGTTCGATATGCATAACCCGCGTAATTACAGGATCCGGTGTGCCGCAACTGACCGCGGTCATCGACTGCGCCCGAGTAGGCCGCGACTACGATATCCCGATAATATCCGACGGCGGAACGCGCACATCTGGAGACGCAACAAAGGTGCTTGCCGCCGGAGCGTCATCTATTATGATCGGAAGTATGCTGGGTGGAACCGACGAGTCTCCAGGCACCGTACTCACCAAGAACGGCAAGCGCTACAAGGTGTACAGAGGAATGGCATCGCTTGCCGCATCCATCGGACGCAAGTCAAAGGAGACCGGATATACGTCACTTGACGACGATCTCAACGACTATGTTGCAGAGGGGGTAGAAGCCATGGTCCCATACAAGGGCAGCGTGACGGACATACTAAAGCAGCTTACCGGCGGACTGCGCTCTGGCCTGAGTTACTGTGGCGCGCATACCATCCCACAGATGCAGGAGAATGCAGAGTTCATAAAGATGTCAAGGGCCGGATTTGCCGAGAGCAATCCACACGATGTCTCCGTAATGTAGCTATCGGCACGGCCGCGCAGATTCTGCAGTTATGGCAGCGTGCAGGTGTAACAGGCAGCATACTAGAAAGCCACCTGCCCATAAAAGACGCCAGATAAGACACACCCGGCGCCGCGCAGATGCGCTGCTGCTACTACAGGTTACCCCCTTCATAAGCACCCCATAGCTGTTTGTGGCCCTCAAGCCCAAATGACTGATCCCAAGCACAAATTCCGCAAATTGTTTACACCTAATCTAAATGATTGTGGGGGGGAGAGTAACTAACTGTGGGTAACCTGTAACGCGCTGCGAGGTATAATCTTTTTATGAGTCACAAGTGTATATTTGGTTGTGTGGTCGCGTTTTACCATAATAGGGGTCATCGTGGGCAGCGCAATAATAGGAATAGGCGCCGCATCGCTGATACTCCACCTCGGGGTCATAACCGTAGACGAAGAGTACACCGTATTTTCAGGCGAGTCAGTATCATACCTGATACCCGCCCCCGAAGGAAGCAACCAGATCATGAACATAACCGGAGACAGGTTCAACGTCACGCTTGCAAGTCCGGGCGGGGACGACGGATTGCAGATACCAAACACAGAATACCACAAAGAGACGGTGCTGTCTTGGACACACCAAGAGTCAGGCGACACTACCATCCACATCAAGAATACCGGCGGCGGCGAACTACTAATACAACCCCACATAATCAGAAGCGCAGATCCCCTCTGGATAGCCTTTGACTTTATGGTAATCATATCGGGCATAATTATAATCGGATTCAGCCTCGGATTTGCAACACGTAGACCAAAGGGCTTTTAGGGCCCTGCCGACTCGTACGATCCCAGCACCCGGATAAAGGCGGTCTTCCCGATGCGCTCGATGATGTCCGATACCTTCGGGTCGTCCATATGTCCTTCAAAGTCTAGATAAAAGTTGTACTCCCACGCATTGCTTCTGGTGGGCCTCGACTCGATCATGGTAAGATTCACGTTGTTCTTGTAAAAGTGCTCTAGAATCTTGTACAGTGAGCCGGGCTCGTGTGCGACTGAGAATATTATGGAGGTCTTGGCATTTTCCGTGGAATTGGCCCTAGTCTTTGAGAGTAGTAGAAAGCGTGTGTAGTTGTTTGCATTGTCTGCAATATCCTCTACAATGACAGGCACGTCGTATATGATAGCAGCCTCCCTGCTTGCTATGCCGGCCAATCTTGGATTCCGGGCATCGCGCACGCTCTTTATGCTCCCTGCAGTATCGTATACCGGCACCGCCTTTATCCCAAAATCCTCTATAAACCTGCGGCACTGGCCCAAGGCCTGCGGGTGCGACCAGACCTCCCCCACATCGTCTAGCTTCCCATACCCGATAAGACAGTGCCGTATCTTGTAGCGTATCTCGCCACATGCAAACAACGGGGTGGAGCGGAGTAGGTCGTGACTCTCCCCGACACTTCCCTCAATGGAGTTCTCCACTGGCAGTATGGTATACTCAGTATGTCCGTCTACGGTACTCTGAAGGGCCCTTGCGAAGGTGTTGTGCGGTACGGTCTTGATGGACTCGTCCCTGAAGAAGGCACGTGCGGCAGCCTCGCTGTATGCGCCCCGTTCCCCCTGGAACGAAACACCGATCATACGGAACTACTCCGTTCCGTTGATAAAGTCTTTGTTGTTGAGGCGGTTGGAGAGCTTTCTCTCATCTATCCAAGAGCACTCAGTACACTTTATAACATCCCTGAGTGGCACTACACTGCCGCCGCATTTCCTACATTTGGTGAATATGACACCGAGTTCCGGGGAGCTCATGCTTCCATGAATCGTGCCGTTGATGTGGTTGAGTATCTTGAGTGCCACGACATCCCCCGCAAGCGCCACATTCTTTCTTCTGATGTTGCGCGTGGAGCATATGCACTCCACCTTGGATGTGGTAGGCTTGCCGTTGATGTAATCTATACTTACTGCGATCATGGACGACATTACCGCAACGACGGTTCCGATTATAACGTCGTCTCTGTTTGGTATTGAGAATACGCGCGGATGCACGATGCTTGCAATCCGCGTGGCCTTGTCCATAATCTTCTCTCCCATGGTCGCGGCCCGCACCATGTCACCGTCATCAAACGTATTTGCGCCTGCCTCGTACTCCTCAATGGAGGCTATCTGTTCTCCGGGGAACGCTACGGTCTCACTGGACATATACGGAGAATCGCATCTGCGATTATAATTGTTTGTCATTGTAGGCGCGTGCATATTGTAGGTTCGTATATGGTAGGTTCGTATATGGTAGGTGTACACGCCCGAGCACCTAGTACGAATCAGTCTCCCTCTGCAGCAGCATCCCAAATACATGACTGGATTTGGGCCCGATCTGCCCGTAACAAGCATGATGCCGCGCGTACACATACAATCACAACCACGCATCAATAACACAGTAACCAGCAGATACGTAAGATCATTGGTATTTGCCAGCAGATTATACAAGACAGCAAAGCCATACACCACATTTGGAGAAGCCATAATAACGGCTAAACGAATCCGTTGGATGTCATGAGGGCCCTCACATATGACAGATACGCCGAAGACGACAACTTTGCATCAATACTGCAGATAAGGGACATACCCATTCCCAAACCAGGCCCAAACGAGGTTCTCTTCAGGGTGGAGGCCGCAGCACTCAACTACGACGACATATGGGGCATGAGAGGCAAGCCCCTAGCAGTTCCACTCCCCCACATATCCGGCAGCGACGCAGCAGGTGTGGTGACCGCCGTAGGGGAGTCCGTCACCAGCATCAGCGTAGGAGACAGGATAGTCTCGCACGGCAACCTGTCGTGCCGAATGTGCAGGGCCTGCACAAGTGGCCAAGAGTACAACTGCAAGAAGCGGAGTATCTGGGGGTTTGAGACCGGCCCCATGTGGGGGGGATACTGCGAGTATACGCGCCTTCCTGAAACAAATGCAGTCAAGATACCCGACAACATCACATATGACGAGGCAGCAGCAGCATCCATGACCCTTCTCACGTCATGGCACATGCTAGTAGGCAGGGCGCGCATACA
>RKRU01000147.1 GCA_007571225.1 Nitrosopumilaceae archaeon
GCGGTCTGCCAAAGTTCATGATCTATAAGTCTTTTGGTCTTTTAACGACGAAAGATCTGACAACGCGGCCCTTTAACGTCAAGAGAGCTGGACAACGCCCCCGAACGGAAAATATTTAAGAGAACCATTATGCACCAGAAAATGTACTTGAATATCTGGTTTGATATCCTAACTCCAAAACAGCTCCACTTCTTCGAACCCATGATACGGCGGCTTGAAGCAGACCACAATGTTATGTACACTTCGCGGCAGTACGGCGAGGTTGCGCCGCTTGTAAGGATACGTGACATAAAGCCAGAGATCATAGGCCGGCACGGCGGGGGTACCCTAGAATCAAAACTGAAGGCCGGGATCAGCCGCATGGACAAGCTTCTGAATCGTGTGCTGGACTTTTCCCCCGATGTCTTGATCAGCTGCACCTCGCCGGAGGCCGGCAGAATTGCGTTCGGCCTCGGAATAAAACACATTGCATTCTCCGACTGTCCACACCAAGCGGCCGTAATGAAGCTCACCCTCCCGTTTGCCTGGAAGCTCCTGACGCCGTGGCTCATACCCGCAAAGGAGTTTACCACATATGGAATAAAAAGGAATGATGTTATACACTACAAGGCGATTGATGCCGCGTTTACCATAAAGCGTAAAGAGATGGGCGGTAACATGCCCCTGCCGTTTGTCAAGAAAGACGCCCCCAACATACTGATACGGCCAGTTGAGGACTTTGCATCCTACGTATCCAAGAGTGGGCTGGCAATTCCGTTCATACAGCGCGTCGTATTCGAGTTTGGTACCGACTACAATGTGGTGGTGCTGGCCAGGTATCCGGACCAGGCGCGCAGCATCCGCAATATGATACGAACAAGCATACCCGCCCCGAAGCGGAGAAGCACAAGGGTTATCCTGATGAAATATGATGGCAAGCATCTCCTGAACAACACGGACCTCTTTGTGGGATCGGGTGGGACGATGACCATGGAGTCGGCCCTGTATGGGGTACCGACCTTGTCGTACGGTGTGTTTCCAAGCACGCTAGAGACATTCTTGGCTCGAAAGCACCTCCTCAAGGTGGAGCCCGATCCAGACAATATTGTGAAACAGGCGCACCAGATGCTAAAGTCCAACAGAGATCAAATTCGCAAGAGGGCCGATGCGGCCGTCTCGGAGATGGAGGATCCAGCAGATGTGTTGATCAACTTGCTTGCCACCATGCCAAAGAACCAAGGTGCATCATCATAGACGGACATCCGTAGTAAACGAGGCAGGTATTCACTCTTGCTAGTCAGCGTTGGAATCCATAAAATGGGCCTTTTGATTGTTAATTTTCAACAGACTCATCACATACAAAGTCTAATATTCATACTTGTGGTTTGATGCCTCATGCGAGCTTTCATCACTGGCGGTGGAGGATTTATTGGCAGCCATCTTACAAAGTATTTGCTAGCCAGACAACACCAAGTCACAGTATATGACAATCTTTCAAACTACTCGTCTGCAAGTGTGTATTCATCAGGTGCCAATTTAATAAAGGGAGACATTAGAGACACGGGCCACTTGAAAGACGCGATGAAAGATCACGATGTCGTAATACATCTAGCTGCAGAAATTGCAGTATCTGACTCACGTGTCACTGATCAAGAGATGTACAAGGTAAATGTACACGGTACGCTCAATGTTACAACATCCTGTATTGCAAACAATATTCCACACCTGATTGCTGCCTCATCAGCTGCAGTATACGGCGAAGGCGCTCAGAACACATCCGTTAGCGAGAATGCCACACTACGGCCCATATCTACGTATGGTAAGAGCAAGATGGAGATGGAGGCCAACATAATACAGGCATCTGCCGAGTCGAATCTATCCTGTACAATTCTACGACTGTTCAACGTCTACGGTCTAGGTCAATCCGATGTATATGCAGGTGTGATAAAAAAATTTGTCAAGTGTGCCAAAACGGGCAAACCATTGACAGTGTACGGCGACGGAGAGCAAACTCGAGACTTTATTCATGTTAGTGATGTAGTTCGCTTTGTTGAAAAAACTATGCTTTTGGGAGCCAAAGACCATAGCCATCATCGCAACAACAAAAACATCAACATCTACAACATAGGTTCAGGCCTCCCAGTCACGATAAACGAGCTGGCCAGAATGATAGTCTCCGTACTTAGTGATGTTAAAAATCCCGTGCATCTTCACATGTCGCACACTGGAGCGCGGCCAGGTGACGTACGATTCAGCCATGCCAACATATCACGGGCAGAGCATGACTTAATGTACTCCCCGTCCCTAGATCTGCAAAGAGGGATACAAGAAACATTCCTATTCACACAAAAGAATCATAAGTAAAATTAAGGCCATTTCTACATAATGCAGATAAAGATAGACGGTAAGGTAATAGGATCAGACAATCCCTGTTATACTATTGCAGAAGCGGGAGCAAATCATGACAGTGAAGTATCTCAGGCATTACGACTAATCGATGCTGCACTAGAAGCGGGAGCTGATAGTATAAAGTTTCAAACATACCGTGCCGATAAACTGGTTACACGTACTGCTCCAAAATACTGGTCAGATGGCCATGATGACGAGACCCAATTCGATGTTTTTAATCAGTTGGACAGAATTACTCGCAGCCAATGGAAGGAGATCTTTGAGTATGCAGCATCCAAACAGATCACATGTTTCTCCACCCCGTTTGATGAAGAGAGCGTTGATCTGCTCTACAACATGGGTGTCCCAGCATTCAAAATTGCCTCGGCCGACATTACACACATACCCCTGATTCAGCATATCGCTTCAAAGGGACTACCAATCTTCATCTCTACTGGAATGGCCTCAATACAGGAGATCGATGAAGCGCTTACAGCCATACAAGACAAGGGCAACCACAGCATCATAATTATGCACTGTATGACTTCATATCCAACCCGGCCCGAAGACGCCAACTTGGAGATGATAAGAACACTATCTTCCAGATATTGTGATTATATTATAGGTTATTCTGATCATACATTAGGCGTGACCATACCCATATGTTCCATACTATACGGCTCCAAGGTTATAGAAAAACATTTCACATATGACAATGGTGTCAAAGGAAGTCCAGACCACTGGCTTTCGCTCAATACCCGGATGTTCAAACAGATGGTGGATGGTATACGACAGGCAGAGGTTTCAGGCGGTTCCAGTACTCGAAAACGCTTTGCAGTAGAGTCCCAGTCCGTAATGTTTGCACGCCGTAGCATCGTTACAACACAGAAGATATCCAAGGGTACTACTATAGAACCGCACATGCTAGCCATAAAACGTCCTGCTACGGGGATATACCCAAAGTTTCTCTCCCGTGTGAAAGGTTCAATAGCTGTCCGGCAGATTGAGGAAGATGCCCCACTACAGTGGGAAGACATATCGGATGGGCAGGTCAGTTGAACAGGCGGATATTGGTAAATGTAGCAGCTAATAATAGGATTGGGCTGGGACATGTCTACAATATATTAACAATACTGCCACATTTTCAACATGATCAGATATTAGTTGTCATGGAAGAAGATAACAGCCTAGGATGTAACAAGCTACAGGAAAAATATGACGTACAGTTGTTTTCTGACATTGATGATTTTATCGGGATTGTAGATGACTTTACACCAGATATTATCATCAACGACATCCTGAACACCAAAAGATCTTACATGATTAGACTAATTCAAGATGGCAGGCTTGTGGTTAACTTTGAAGATCTTGGGCCGGGGGCCAAGCTTGCGGATCTGGTATTCAACGCCATATACTGGCAATCGGGGCCCAGTAATACCTTCTATGGAGAAAAATATGCCTGTGTGCGGGACGAGTTCAGGCGCCCGTTGCCTGAATGCCCTGGCAACTCTGTGGTGATTACCTTTGGAGGGGTCGATCCACAAAGATTGACACTGCGCGTCCTACATGCCCTTCAAAGGCGCCGGCCCGAATATCAATTGTTTGTAATTATAGGAGACGCGTTTGCACACGCGGATCGTGTTCTTGAGGCAGTGCAGAATATGAAGAATGACGGAATACGGGTTGATGCAGTTGTGAAGACAGATGCTATTGCAGACTATGTCGACCAGGCAATGTTTGCGATCACGGCTAACGGCCGCACCGTATTTGAGGTGGCCGCACGCCTGATTCCCACCATTACTATTTCGGCCAATACACGAGAGGAGGAGCACATGTTTCCCAAACGAAGAAGGGTTGGACATCATCTAGGATTGTACTCTAAAATTAAGGAGCAAGACATACTACGGGCGGTCACAAAGATGGAGTTAGTCGAGAACCGCCAGGCCTGCATTAAAGAGCTTGAGAAGGTTCGTATCAGAGACTCTGTGTATAATGTAATACGGCTTATAAATGAGAAATTCTACTGCCTGAATAATCAATTGTGATGTGGGGTATTGAGAAGTCTTTGCTGTACATGAGAGTTTATGCGCAGCAAGGACGGATTTTTACAGATCAGTTTAACAACATCCTCGTACCTGATGTACGTGTCCTGCTTGTACAGGGCCTTGAATATGAGCCGCATTAACTCTAGATCTTCTCTTGTATCTACAGTGAGCCTCCAGTCTGGATGCTCAAGGTCCGGCGGGGATGAGAGGTTTTTTGTGTCAAAGTTTTGGGGATTTTTATAAACATGCCATGTGACATGTTCACGATCATCACTACTCTGCGCATGTCTTGCAATATTCAGCAGGGTGTCGGCCGATATCACTTCTACCACGTATCCTAGTGGGAATGTCCTATGCAGGTGGTTGGCGGCATAGTCACATTTTGTTGTAACTGCAAGATTTACTACGGCGTCTACGATTTCTGGATCGGTAAGGGGGTTGTC
>RKRU01000150.1 GCA_007571225.1 Nitrosopumilaceae archaeon
TGCGACGGCCCAATTCTAATGTCCATTATGCACCCCACATCCTCTCCCCGATATATGTCCGATGTCAGACTGCGACGGCCCAATTCCGATGCAGCCATGTTCGTATATGAGTATAAATTTAGTCGAATACATAGCGAAGGAGATTATGCAATCGCAGTCGGGATCGGTTGCCTGCGCCACTGCCTTTCTGGTCTTCACATAGAACAGCAACTGATCTGAAATGTCAAATATTAGAGGTAGCAAGTCCCCAGCAACATGCTATAGTATCTCTGTTTGTCCAACAAGTGTATGACTAGACGCAGGATTGGAGGCGGTGTCAAGATGATAATGATAATCTCTTGCGGACTGTCCAGAGATCAATTATTAAAGGGATTGGAAGGGTGTTCCTTATGCCCTCATACCAAGACAGGATGTGGATACGATTGTGGAGGACCAACGCACCCGAACTGCGCAGCAAGGCAGTATTGTGGCGCAAACAGAACGCGGTTACACGCATCGACAAGCCAAGCCGCATCCAGCGGGCCCGGAGACTCGGATACAAGGCAAAGCAGGGTATAATCGTGATACGCATGCGCGTGGGTACCGGCGGTATGCGCAAGCAGAGGCCCACAGGAGGCAGGAGGCCAAAGCATTTGGGCGTCACGCGCATAAAGGCCGATGACAATATGAAGAAGGTGGCAGAACGCAGGGTACTGGAGCGATACCCCAACATGAAGCTCCTAGGTTCGTACTTCATATACAAAGATGGCATGCATTATTGGTTCGAGGTGATCATGGCCGATCCGGCACACCCCCGAATCGCCAACGACAAAGAATTAAACAAACGCGTGTCATTGACCGCATGATGAAAAGTTCATTGTTATCGCAGACTGCACGACGCATGTCGCCAGTCACCATACTAGGCCTGCTAATCATATCATGTACATATACAACTATAGTTCCTGCCGCCCACGCACAATTCATATCCGATGCCACTGGAATGATCAATCGGTTTGACATACATACTGGAATCCATACCTTTGAGATTGCAATAACGTCCAACTTTGACATTACAGATGTCAGGTTTGATTCGGCCGAAAAGAGGATCACCATGCAGACAGGCAGCACACTCTCAAATAACATCGCAGAGATTGTCATGTCCAGTGATCTTCTGGCAGGTGACATGATGTTTCATCTCAACGGGATACCGCAGAACTTTACAAACAATTCAAACGACAAATTCACGTTTCTAGTACTCAGATTTGACGGTCCCGATCCCGCGGGCAACACAATTGACATTATGGGAACCGAGACGGCGGTGGCTGAAAGTGCCGTACTGATGCCGCATGCAAATGACGCAGTACAGGCCTCCCAACCCATACCCACCACACGCGACGACACGGACACAAATAATCATACTACAAGGAACAACGAAGAAGGCGAGGGCGGTGGCTGTCTCATAGCTACTGCGGCCTTTGGCTCTGAAACCGAACACAGTGTACAGCTGCTCCGGGAGATACGTGACGGCAAACTTGCCAGTACGGAATACGGGCGAGCATTTCTTGATGTGTTCAACAACATCTACTACTCCTTCAGCCCACAGGTAGCCGACTACCAACGCGAGAATCCGTTCTTTCGGGAGGCAGTAAGACTCTCCATCTCACCGATGTTGTCATCCCTCACACTCCTAGACGGCGCCGAGACTGATCTCGAGATACTGATGTATGGAACTGGACTGATCGCACTCAACTTGGGCCTGTACGTGGCAGCTCCCGTCGCATCCATACTATATGCAGCAAGCAGGATGCACATACGTACAGACACGCAAGCATAGACTAGCACCCCCGCCACGCCGCCCCCACCAGTACCGACATCTACATCGTCAGTATCAGCATCACCGACATCATCGATATTAGTATCGACATCGACATCACCAACATCATCTACATAGACATCAGCTACATAGACATCAACATCAGTAGTATCAGCATCGACATCGACATGGCAGGCCGTACCTACATGCATTGGCCAGTCGGAATTCGCATGCACAAATACGACGATCTGAGACCTCCATTATGCACGGTAAGCAGAATGCCCGTACGATGTTTGAGACCATGATTCGGCGGGCAGAAAAAACCGTATTCAGTCATGTCAGTACAACAATTGGCTCAGGCGATAATTGATCTCCGTAATACCACTGCGGTAATACCACTGCGGTAATACCACTGAACCCAGCACGGATGCAACAAATCAGACTTCATATGAATGCCAATGCGGTAATACCACTACTATATCACAACGGCCCAATATCATGTACGAGTCAGCATCAGTCTTCGGCGAGCATCTGCTGTATGATACCCTCCAGCTGGTTTGTCTGTCCAAACGACACGTGCCGCAGTATCCCTCTTCGGTCCACTATTATGGACGATGGCGTACCGCGCAGTGAGAATTTTTCAAATGTCTCTGCAGAGTACTCCTTTGTCTTCAGATAGTCCCTGACCCTCTGTATTATCTGGTCCTTGTACTCTTGGGGTCTTGATTCAAAGTCCGGGATCTGTGGATAAATGAAGCTCATTATCTGGTCGTGACCGGGGCCCTCCTCCACCCTGACTAGGTTATCCATTCCTAGCGGAAACGGTATCTTGTACGGATATTTTGAGCCATCCTTTAGCTGGTTGTATGCCGCAAGCATCTTCCGAGTCTCACCTATCACCTCCCCAGTCTCGACAAGAAGCCTGAGGTTCTCTATGGTGTTTTTGTCAAAATCCTCAAAAGCAGTAGCAAGACCCAGTACCCTTACACCATCACCAGAGTACTTTTCGTAGATGCGTATGGCATCCGGTATAGCGTACATAAAGCAGCCGGGGCAGTTTACCTGAAACACCTCCAGCAACACTATGTGATCGTTTTCCTGATCAAAATTGGTCGGCAGGCCCTGCACCCACTCTGAGACGCCAAAGTTTGGAGATCTTTGTCCTACTACCACGCTCACGAATTGGGTCTTATCTTTTGTGTTAAATATTTTGGCGCCCGCGTTGTCATGTACGTGCTATTTTGGGATTACAGCGTAACTAATATAGGCCGCAGGGAGGTCCAATATGTTGCAGGTAGTGACGGAATCCCGCATGAAGATATTCTCGGAGATGGAATCAAGATACGAAGCAGAGGATACACAATATTTTGTAGGGCTGCTCGCCCACCCAGACTATGTAGTCAGGACAAGGGCCACATGCATACTAGTCGACTTTGGCGGAGAAGACAAGGTGGAACACATAGCTAGGGTACTAGAGGACGATCCAAACGAGCTAGTACGGCACGAGGCCGCATTCTCGCTTGGACAGATGGGCTATTCTAGTTCGATTCCACCGCTTGCAGACGCCACCCTCAACGACCCAAGCCTGTTTGTACGACACGAGGCCGCAATTGCACTAGGCGTAGTAGGATCAGAGGAGGCAAGGGAGGTACTGGAGAAGGCGCTTGACGACCCTGACAAACCGGTCGTAGACTCGGCAGTGGTGGCCCTCTCCAACATACGGTTCATGGAAGCGCATTGCAAAAACGAACGGTTTGCAAAGCTGACAGGAGGTTAACAGGGATGAATTTTTCATACGGAATTATAGCGGCAATGGGCATTCTAGTTTCAATAACCATAGGATTAATCATTACAGGACCATAGCTCCATAACTTCGCCCATAGGTAGCAGGGGAGCCGAAAGTGTCGTACTATTGACAGCATGCACGCCCGCTTGTAACATGAGATATCCATAGTACGACAAAATCCGCATTCAGGTTGCACAATAGGTTGCCCAGACTATTGTTGTCCTATCGTTCCCCTCAAAACTATATCTTCGACGGTTCCAGACGGGGTAGAGGAGTCTACATATATAATTTCATACCAGTCCCCTATGTGGACCACCTCGCCGTCAATCATGCGCGGAATCTTCATCTTTACTTCAAATATTCCGGTATTGGGGCCTGTCTCCACCAGATGGCTTGCACGTGCATCAAATGCAGGGTTTGCAAGTGTCGTCCTGATTCCCCCCTCGCTCTTAAACTCTAGTACACCGAGGGGGATCTTGTTCTCATCCCGTGAATCCATGTTGGCGTCTGGTTCGTAAACACGCAGTGTAAACTCGTGTCCGATTCGCGTACCGTCTGACACGGTAGATTGCACCTGTGCGTATGTGCTTGAAAGGGCAAACGAATCCGATACCGCCCGCGGTTCGCCCGAACTGTCGGTTTTGTCTAGGTATGTTACGCGCACCACATCGTTTTGGTTCAGCGGTCTGCCGTCTATCATGTCGGGCAGTTCCAGCCGCACATAAAACTGCCCCGTATTGGGCCCTGTCTCAATTATCGAATCAGGTCCCGGTATGGGAACCCCGTTTATCGTAAATAAAAACAATCCATCAGCAGGAATCACTTCAGGTGCATTACGGGCAATATTCAGGTCGTCGTCTGTGATGTAAAAGTTTACCACCGACATAGTCGATGCAGGGATTGTCCTTACAGCAGACTGCGGCCACGGTTTGGTGTCTGGTTCTGTCTGCGCCCTGCCGACATCACTAGAGGCACTACTGTCATTTATCTGGCCGGCCTGGGCATGAGCGGTTTCGGCCTCTTGTTCCCCGACAGTCTCGTCTATCATGTCAGTCAGTGTCACGCCCAGATCATCGTCACTGACCGGTCCCGAATTGTCGCTGTCAGTATCGTTGTCGGCATCATCATCATTATCATCAGGTACTACAGGTCTTGCAGTCTCACCCAAAATTACATCCACCACGCCCCGGGCAAGTAGTTTCTCGGCGGTCTCGGGCATAGTACATACAGGATCGTTGTTTGTTCGAATCGAGAGTACGTATCC
>RKRU01000002.1 GCA_007571225.1 Nitrosopumilaceae archaeon
GACATAAACCCCGTAAACCAAAAAGCAACAATGATAATGGGCCGCATATACGAACAGCTTGCAAAAACCAAATATGCCGATACAGAGCGCTTTCTGACACGATTGTCGTTTTGCATGTTTGCCGACGATGCAGGAATATTCACACATGGCGCATTGAGGGCTTGGTTGGACAAAGCAGACGGCCCCACGACTGGCCCGATGCTGATGCAGTTATTTGAGATCTTAAACACGCCAAAGGAAGAACGGCAGGATGAACCGGCCTATGACAATTTTCCATATGTCGACGGTGTATTATTTGAGGATGTAATACAAACCCCCACCCTGACCACAGAGGGCTTGGATCTTCTGAAAAAGGCAGACTCGTATGACTGGTCAAAGATCAATCCCGCCATATTCGGAGGCATGTTTCAGGTTATATTAGATGATGATAAGAGACGTCGCGCTGGAGCCCACTATACAACAGAAGAGAACATACTCAAGGTCATACAGCCACTGTTTTTGGAGGACTTGTATGATGAGTATGATACGGCTCGTGGGGCAACCCACCGCAAGGTGGCCCTCGAAAGATTTCAGAACAAGCTAGCAGGCCTGAAGTTTCTTGATCCGGCGTGTGGTTCGGGCAACTTTCTATCAGTAACGTATCGGGAGATACGCAGGCTTGAACTAAAGGTGATACTTGATCTACATGATAGAACCACACAGCTGATGGATGTGGACGGCCTCTCAAAAGTAGATATTCACCAGTTTTACGGCATTGAAATAAACGAGTTTTCAGCACGCATAGCCGAGATTTCGATGTGGATGACTGATCATATGATGAACCGCGAGTTGGGTGAAGCATACGGGATAAGCCATGACCGGCTGCCGCTAAAACAATCAGCCAACATAGTTTGTGGAGATGCCCTAGAGTTAGACTGGTCAGACATACTACCTGCCCAAGAGTGCAACTACATACTGGGCAACCCGCCTTATGCCGGTTCTAAGATGATGTCTGCCAGTCAGCGCGAGCAAGTTAGACGTATTGCGGGTCTGGGCGGTTCAGGTGGAACGCTGGATTATGTCTCTGCGTGGTTCTTCAAGGCAGCCCAATATAGTGAAAAAAACCATGGTATACGTATCGGGTTTGTTGCTACCAGCAGTGTCACACAGGGTGAACTGGTGGGACAGATGTGGCCCATGTTACTGGACCACTACGGCCTCAACATTGAGTTTGCACGCAGGCCATTCAATTGGAGTTCTGAGTCCCCCGGGGCGGCCAACGTTCACGTGGTTATACTAGGACTCTCTAGATGGAACGGCCGTAAACGGAGGTTGTTTGACGGCGATTTGATGAGTGAGCCAAAGTCAATAACACCATACCTGCTTGGTATAGATGACGGGATGGTACGCATAGTCCAAGAAGCCGCAAGACCCCTCAACGGCTTGCCGAAGATGATAATGGGTTCAAAGCCGATTGATGATGGACATTACATATTTACCGAAGATGAACGAACCCGATTTCTTGCTGCAGAACCACAAGCAGAACCGTACTTGCGGCCCTATGTAAGCTCCAAGGATTATATCAATGGCAGAGCAAGATACATACTAGCATTACATGATGTTGAGCCTGCCGAACTAAACAGGATGCCCAAAACAAGAGAACGCGTGGAAAAGGTCAAGGCATTCAGGGAGAAAAGCAGGGCAGACGCAACCCGTAACTTGGCCGGGACGCCAACGCTGTATCATCTCAATGTAGTTCCTGATACGCCGTTTCTGTTAATTCCAAGCACCAGTTCGGGGAAACGTAGATATGTTCCGATGGGGTTTATGAAGCCACCTGTAATACCAAGTAATGCAGCGATGATAATTCCAGACGCCAGTTTGGGTTTGTTCGGTCTGCTGACATCTAGGATGCATATGGTGTGGCTTGCGATCGTGGGCGGTAGGTTGAGAATGGATCTACGCTATTCGGCGGGCATGGTTTACAATACGTTCCCCATACCAGACGCCGGCCTTGAGATACTAGAACCATATGCTCAAAAAGTGCTGGACGCCCGCGCGAACCACCCAAACTCAACCTTGGCGGATCTGTATGATCCGCTTACAATGCCCGTAGATTTGATCAGGGCGCATAGGAGGCTTGACAAAACAGTAGATCACATGTACCACCGCGACAGGAAACCATTTGATTCTGATGACGACCGGCTAGAATTTTTGTTGGAGCAATATGGTAAAATGGTTGCCAGAAAACAACAGTAGGCACACCACTGGCCCTCTCCAAAATACGGGACACAGGCAATCTCAGATGATGATATTGTCAAAAAACATAGCAGAATTTGATCTGAATGTGTTGTAGGTTAAGATCCAACAAATGCCATGAATGGTATAGTTAGTTTTATGATGAGATAATTGGCGTTGAAATCATACCGTCTTTGTATATTTGATGTTTGTTGTAGCAGTGGTTAGGCCAAGTTGGGCGTAAACAACTATGGCCAGCACCCGTATTCTGGAGAGAACCTAAAATATGTACAAATTCGATGTAAACTGTCAATACCACCCTGCAGGATCAAAAATCGATGCAAAATTCGCCAAAAATCATACCCTGTCAGACTCCAAAACCACCCAAATGAACTATAGAAATCTCAGAAAAATGGACTAACAGGACAACGCCGATTACTACGTAATGCTAAATATCGGCCGGTTGCACATACAATATGCGTACGGCATGCAGTCTCGGCTCTCTGCTTCCAATACAGGAGGTGTTAAAATACACAAGAAGGCTTGCTCGTACGGATGTGGATACCATATGGATACCCGAAACATGGGGCATGGAGAACTTTGCAATGCTGGGAACTGCATCACAGCTGGCCACAACGCCGCGCATAGGTTCATCCATAATCAACATCTACTCGCGCAGTCCGGCAGCAATTGCAATGGGGGCCGCAACCGTGGACACCCTATCAGGTGGCAGACTAGTCTTGGGACTCGGGACAAGCAGTCCGGCCATAGTGGAAGGGCTTCACGGATCCCGGTTTGACAGGCCGCTACAGCGTACAAGGGAGGTAGTAGAGATAATACGGCTTGCAGTATCAGGCAAGAAGATTAACTATCAGGGCAGGATATTTGGTCCGAAGGGCTTTCGCCTCCTGATTAAGCCCGTACGGGCTAAAATTCCAATATATCTTGCTGCAGTCAACCGTAAAATGGTTGACCTGGCCTGCGAGATCGGAGACGGGGTAATATTCTACCTCAGGCCCATAGACGAGATGCGCCAGACAATATCTGCCGTGCGCCAAAATACCAGACAGACATTTGAGGTGGCATGCCAGCTTGTTACGTGTGTTTCAGATGATCAGACAGCTGCCATGGAACGTGCTAGGCGTACCATCTCGTTTTACATTGCAGTGGGCAAAATATACAGGGACTTTCTTGCAAGAAACGGGTTTGAAGAAGAGACGCGCCTGATATACGAGGAATTTCAAATGACAGGTCTGTCCCGTCTGCACAGGCTCGTCTCCGACAAGATGGTCAGATCGCTTGCCGTGGCAGGTACCCCACACGACTGCCTCAGCAGGCTTGCCGAGTTTCGTAATGCTGGACTCGACCTTCCGATACTGCAGTTCAATCCCACAGGCGGCGGGGACTCTTTTGAGATGTTTGTCGAGACATTCTTTGGTGATGCCCGTTGAAGCGCGTGGCCATAATAGGGTGCGGTACGACACGGTTTACGTCCGATCTAGGCGAACAGATAGAGGCCGTGCTGCTGCACGCGGCCAAGAACCTATTTGATGCAGCTCCTAATGTCGACAGGAGAGATGTAGATGCCGTGTTGGTGGCAAATGCCGGAAGCGGATACGATGCTACGCATGACAAAAATTCTAGGTACGGCGGTGGCAGCGACGGTGGCAGTAACAGCAACAACAAGAGCCACCATCCAGACGGCATCAAGAACAAAAGAGGCGCGTCCCACTATCTGGCCCCCATACTTGCAGAGCTTGCGGGAATACGTCCAAAGGCAGCACAGACCATCGAGAGTCTGTGCAGTTCAGGTACAAGCTCCATAATTACCGGATATGCGTATGTCTCGTCGGGACTGGCCGATCTGGTATTGGTGTGCGGCGCGGAGGTAGTTGAAAGTACGGGCCGCATATTGTGGTGGGATGACTCTAGGGGGAGGTTCAAGCATCCTGTATTCTGGGCATCGCTGTACACAAGCGGATACAAGCGCGCCCACGGCGTAACAGACGATGATCTTGCCACAATACCTGCAAGGGCGTACGCACACGCTAGGGCAAACCCGGACGCGCTCTGCCACCATAACTATACCAAGCACGACATTATGAGATCAAGGCAACTCACAGGAGACCTGCGACTTCTTGACTGTTCACGGCCGTGTACGGGTGGGGCGGCCATACTTTTGGCATCAGAAGACGTATGCCGCAAATATACGGACCTGCCCATATGGATAACCGGCGTGGGTCAGAAGACCACATCTGCCGGCTTTACAAAGATTAAAAGTCTTTTGCAGGTTGAGTCCACTAGGGCCGCGTGTACCGACGCACTCAGTATGGCGGGACTGTCTGCAGGCAAGAGGAGGTACAATAATACAGGTAGCGTAGCAGAAGGCAGTTCTGGTGCATCTGTTGATGGTATAGGACGCATCGATGTGGCCGAGATACACGACGCGTTCTCCGTCTGCGAGCCCATAATATTTGAGGCGCTGGGAATGGCCGAACCGGGCACCGGTACGGCTCTGAGTAAGGAGCTGTACGAGACTGGCAGTCGTCGGATAAACCCGCGCGGCGGCCTCATCGGCTCGGGCCATCCACTTGGAGCCACAGGCATTGCGCAGACAGCCGAGAT
>RKRU01000018.1 GCA_007571225.1 Nitrosopumilaceae archaeon
AACCCACTTACAAGCGGGGGTAGGAGTTATGACTAGGCATTCTAAATTGGATCATAAATCTAGGCTTTCATGACTGGTAAAACGTCATGGCCTAGCATACAGGCGGGCCGCGCCTTGATCAGATGAGATGTGGGGCATGCAAGTTTTCGTATTGCGCGGGCCTGTACGGACAAGAGGTCACTTTCCCTCTCCCCCTCCCGCGTACTGTTCAGGTTCGGCGCAAACAATCTGCGGAATTTGTACCCGATATCATTCATTAGAATATGGGACATACAGACAGATGTCAGATGCCTATAATGGAGGTAACCACTTTCATGGTACGAACCTTCTTGATTTAAATACCGCGTGCAGTTACGCATGGCATGGGTGGACATCTTTGGACGGACAAAGATAGTACCACTAGACATATCTGAAGACCAGTTTCAGATATACAACCGCATCTCTAGAAAGTATTCCCACTCCTTCCTGTTTGAGTCCCTGACCGGCCCCGAAGTGCTAGCCGAGACATCGGTTATGGGATTTGATCCCAGAACGATTCTGAGAGGATATATTGACAGAGTGACCATAACCTCAGGCGACGATACTAAAACCATATACACAGAAGACCCGTTCTCAACACTCAGGAGCATGCTCCTAGACAATAGACGGCCGAACCACGCAGGTGGCAATTGCAAGAATGGCGATGATCGTGACGGCGGTAGCAATGACAGTAGTAGCAACAATAACAGTAGCAGTAACAGTAATGGCAGCGACAACAACAGTAATGGCAGCAACAGTAATAGTAGCAGTCGTAGTAGTGGCAACAGCAACAGGCATAATACAGAACTGCCAGCCACGAATTCCGCACCATATGATGCCACGACAGGCCACCGCTACCTCGGAGGGGCCGTAGGGATGGTAAACTATGACGCCATACGAATAATTGAGGATATACCAGACTCCAACGGAGGCGGCCGTACTGGACAGGTTTTAATGGAGTTTGGCATATACGACGACGGCATCCTGTACGACAATGTGCGCCACAAGCCGTTTTACTTTTACCGTGGTACGAACAGACTATCCAATCTTCTGACAGGATCCGAAGACTGCTCGTTTGGAAGCTTTGGCGCAAGCGAGGCGGTACCCAACCTTGACATGGCCGGATTCTCCAGAATGGTAACAAAGGCAAAGGATTACATACGTGACGGCGACATCTTCCAAGCCGTACTCTCGAGGCGATTTGAGTTTGATGTACACGGCGACACACTTACCCTCTACGAGGCGCTGCGCAGACTTAATCCATCGCCCTACATGTACCACATGAAGTACGGCAACAAGACTGCTATCGGCTCGTCTCCAGAGATGCTAGTCAGGGTTACGGGGAATGCCGTAGAGACGTTTCCGATTGCAGGTACTAGAAAGGTCACAGGAGACAGAACCAAGGATGCCGCCCTTGCCGCAGAGCTGCTCTCAGACGAGAAGGAGATGGCAGAGCATACGATGCTTGTGGACTTGGGTAGAAACGACATAGGGCGCGTCTGCAGGTTCGGAACCGTACATCCGGACTTTCTCATGAAGATAAGAAGGTTCAGCCACGTGCAACACATAGTGACACACCTATCAGGCAGCCTTGCGCCCGGCCGCGACATGTTTGACGCGTTTGCGGCCGTCTTTCCGGCCGGAACCGTATCGGGCGCCCCGAAGGTCAGAGCAATGGAGATAATCGACGAGCTCGAATCCCTACCAAGAGGGCCGTATGCAGGTGCAGTCGGGTACTTTTCGTATACTGGATGCTGCGACTTTGCCATTGCAATCAGGAGTATATTCATAGACGGCTACAAGGGGTTTGTCCAGGCGGGCGCGGGAATCGTATATGACTCGATTCCAGAGTACGAGTTCCGCGAGACTGAACACAAGGCGGGCGCCATGCTCCAAGCGCTAAGGGAGGCATCAGATTGAGGGTGCTTATAATAGATAACTACGACTCGTTTGTATACAATATAGCCCAGTATGCAGGCGAGCTGACGGGGGCCGACTGCACGGTGGTCAGAAACGACAGGATTACCATATCGGAGATACGCGATGCCCGTTATGACGCCATTATAATATCACCGGGTCCCGGCACACCTGCCGAGAGGCGGTACTTTGGTATATGCTCTTCTGTAATAACTACAATAGGAACCACCACACCCACGCTAGGCGTGTGTCTAGGACACCAAGGGATAATACACGCGTTTGGCGGACGCGTGGTAAATGCCGGCAAGGCCCGCCACGGAAAGACCAGTCTGGTCACCCACTATGGCAACTCGAAACTCTTTGAGGGTGTGAGGAATCCGTTTCGGGCCACTCGCTATCACAGCTTGGTCGGAGACAAGACTGTAATACCCGACGTTTTAGAGGTGACCGCAGCAGCAGACGACGACGGCGAGGTGATGGGGGTGCAGCACAAAAGATATCCGATAGAGGGAGTCCAGTTCCATCCCGAGTCCATAATGACACAGGACGGCAAAAAGATATTGGGAAACTTTCTAAGCGGGGCCAGGAGGTAGACTGTATTGATAGGCACAACTGACGACGTACTCCAAAAGCTGGCATCAGGTGCAGAGATTGGACATAACAACATGAGCATGTTAGTGGGACGGATCCTAGACGGACTGACTGGACACGCGCAGAACGTTGCATTTTTGGAGGGGCTTGCAAGGAAGGGCGAGACTGACGATGATCTCACGTGCATACTTGATGCAATGATGGCGCGGTCCGTGCGTGTGGACCTAGCAGGCCGGACCGCAGTGGATGTGTGCGGTACGGGGGGCGACATGCAGCAGACGTTTAACATATCCACTACAGCAGCATTTGTCGCCGCAGCATCTGGATGCCGCATTGCAAAGCACGGAAACCGCTCGACGACTGGGGTCTCAGGCAGCGCCGACATATTTGAAGGGATCGGCCACGATATTGCAGGAGATGCCGACCCTGCCCAAATGATCGCAATGCTGCAGCGGTACAACATCTGCTTTATGTTTGCACAGCGGTTCCATCCGGCAATGAGGCATATGGCACAGGCGCGCAAGTCATTGGGCAGGAGGACCGCATTTAACATTCTGGGGCCGCTTGCCAATCCGGCCCGTGTTACAAGACAGCTTGTAGGGGTCTCATCAGAGGACCTTCTGTACAGGATACCGCGCATACTGCTAAAGCGTGGCACTACAAAAGCCATAATGACTGTAATGTCCGGCGACTGTATGGACGAGCTCTCCACAAGCTCGGCAAACAGGATGGTTGTATCAGGTATGGATGCTGGGCAGCGCGAAGATACTATCAAGCCAGAGGATGTGGGCCTGCACCGCTCGCAGCAGCACGAGCTTAGGATAAGGACAAGTCAGGATGCATTGGCAGCATTTGTGGGTGTGCTTGACGATGCGGCGCCAAACAGAGCGATGTCTGAGACGACAATATTTAATGCCGCAGGGGCTCTGCTTATTGCAGGCATGGCAGACGACATGGCAGAGTCAGTCGAGACGTGCACGGAGACTGTACGGAGCGGAAGAGCATCTCAGACGCTTGATGGTTTTGTATCTGGGGCCGGCGACTCGGCAGTTCTGGAGGAGATCAGGTCTGCAAGGCGATAACAGCAACAGTGTGATGCGCCGCCTAGTCGGCAACTCGCACACTGCAATAGACGACGGCACGTACGACATAAAATGCGATCTAGAGTACCGCAGATCGGACTGTGATCTAACAGTAGAGATGATGGCCCAGAGGAGAGCACGCCACCCCATACTGATAACTGAGATCAAGTTTGCCTCGCCTTCTGAGGGCAAGCTCCGCACCCTCTCGGATCCGGCAGTCGTCGCATCTAAGATGGTTAAAGGTGGCGCAAGTGCGCTCTCGGTCCTCACGCAGCCTCACCTCTTTGGAGGTTCGCCTGAGTACTTTGCAAGGGTCCGAGAAGAGATCGGCGTACCGATGCTCATGAAGGACATAGTGGTTGACAGGTGCCAGGTGGATGCGGCAAGACGGCTCGGCGCAGACTACATCCTACTGATAGAGTCCATTTTTGGGGCCGGCCACGCAGACGACAGAGACGGGTTTATAGAGTATGCGCACAACAACGGGCTGGGCGTCCTGCTTGAGGTACATACGGCACAAGAGTATACAGAGGCATCAAGTACGGATGCAGACATCATAGGAATAAACAACCGCAACCTTGACACGCTAGAGGTAGACATCGGCACCACATGCAGGATACTCTCAGAGTTATCTGCTGCAGGTACAGATGACGGCCGCAAGCCAACAGTATCTGAAAGCGGCATATATGCTGCACAAGACATACTAAGACTGCACGGGTGCGGCGCAGACGCATTTCTGATAGGCTCCTCTATAATGAAGAATCATGATATAGAGGGTACGGTAAGGGGGTTTGTGAAGGCGTATTGACTTTACAGGCGCAGGGCGGCCGGTTCGGAGAGTTTGGGGGCAGGTATATCCCTGAGACGCTGGTACCCGCAGTGTCGGAGCTAGAGACGAGTTATCTGAGGTTCCGCTCCGATCCGTCGTTTTGTTCAGAACTTGACAGGTACCTTACCGAATATGCCGGACGGCCCACACCCATATACTATGCTAGGCGGCTGACTGAGGAGGTCGGGGGTGCTAAGATATACCTCAAGCGCGAGGACCTGCTGCACGGCGGGGCCCATAAGATAAACAACACGCTCGGACAAGCCCTGCTTGCCAAGCGCATGAAGAAGAGCCGCATAATTGCAGAGACCGGCGCGGGACAGCACGGCGTTGCTACTGCCATGGCCTGCGCGGCGCTAGGACTAAAGTCGGTGATATACATGGGCTCGACTGACATGAAGAG
>RKRU01000086.1 GCA_007571225.1 Nitrosopumilaceae archaeon
TGTATCAGAGACAGGAACCCACCCCCGCAACATCCTCAATAAGTGCCATTGATGGAAAGACCGTATACGACGAGAATGCAAACAAGCTTGGCGTTGTAAAACAGGTAGGCATAGATGTTACCCAGTCCATGGTCTTGGTGATTACACAAAATGACGGTATGGATACGGCCGTACCTTGGAGCCGCATTAACAAGATTGGGGAGGTGATCCTGCTGGGCAATGCAGATCCAGCACCCGCACCGGCGAATGCACCTGTAGAGACAAGCAGTCCGACACAGAATAACTGCGGTAGCTGTTCGTTTGAGAATAAGGATGGTTCAAAATTCTGTGAAGAGTGTGGAATCAGATTGTAATAATTGATATTAGTCGATCGGAAGCAAAGATGAGTAGTTGGCTGGTCGTTTAATAGTAAGTGGAATTGTAAGGGATATCACAATAATTCTAATTGGAATCCTCTTGGTATGGATTGGACTACAACTGGCTTTTGGAATACCCAATCCGTTTTACGTTGTTGCAAGCGGTAGCATGATTCCTGAACTACAGGTTTACGACATTCTAGTCGTTCAAGGGAACGCCCCGTTTGATGACTTGCGCATAGGCGACATCATAGTATTTGATAGGCCCTCCGATCACGACAGGGTGATCGTCCACAGGGTAGTCTCCGTAATGGACGATGATCCAAGAACGCTTCGTACCAAGGGGGACGCAAACCGGGCATCCATACCTGGGACCGATTTTCCAATCACTGAAAAAGAGTACATAGGCAAGGTCGAATTTGTGATTCCACAGGCGGGGTATGTAACGCAGGTACTGCAGCCGCCTGTTAACTTTATCATAATTGCAATAGTCATAGGCGCCATGGTGGCAAAGCAGTTCATGGGCAAGAGGAAGAAAGATGATAACGTTGTTTTACCTGCCGGTACTGTTGAGAAATCAGGCAGTAGTGGTGATGGTGATGGCGATAGTGATGGTGATGGCGGTAATAACGGGAACTGGCCGATAAAACCCACTGCAAAATACTTGGATATGCCTGATCTTGACAACGCACCGGACGACTCGGAGTATATGATGGGCAAGTCAGACGGGAACAGTACTATGAAAGATACGGCAGAGGATGTGAAAGGGGATGATGATGGCGGAGCGGTAGATGATGATTATGACAAGGACAACAACAAGGACAACAAGGACAACAACAAGTAACAAAATCCTGATCGCAAGGAGACGGTTAATCCGGGCGTGGGATCTTGAAGATGTGTGACTATTGTGAACTGCGAATTTTGTCTGACTGCCGGTTGCGCATGCAACAGCAATACACGGCATCTTTGGATGGCAGGCTAGATTATGGAGTCCTTGGTTTTGAAGATTCGCTTAAAGTATTCTGACTGCTCGACTGCCTCGGCCTTCTCTGGCTCATCACTCCCTATACCGGCCAGGTTTCTCGCTAGGTTCTTTTTGTACTCCAATTGCATCTGCCTCTGTATCTGTATGCGCTGCGCCTGGGGCGAGCCTGCCCCGTGCATGGACTCTGTAAGGTAACCGACTGCGTTGCGCCCAAGCGTCATATTCTCTATCAGCCTGAGCATCCTCACCCTGTCCTCTACTGCCACACCCTTGCGTCCTGCAAGGTATTTCTCAAGCAGGGGACCTACCTCGGGGTGCTTCAGGTCCCTCTCAGACGGCAGCGTCACCACCAGTCCGCCTGCAATATCCTGGGCGAGCCGGCCTATCTCATATGGAAACCTAGTTACGTTGTGCTTGCAGACCTGTGCCAGCATATCCTCGTTGAGGTAAACGCCTGACTTCATGCGGTGTCCTTGGTGCGAGGATGCTATGCCAGATCCGAATATGGTCTCGTTGAGGTGGGTCATCTCCACCAGTTTGTCGCGTATGTGCGACACCTTGGGTACACCGTTGTAATCTGCCATGGATGCTGCTGCCCCTATTAGGACATCGCCCAAGCCCGTCTTGCAGACGTAGCTGCGGCGGTGGTAGCATGTAAAGCGCTCCACCAGCATGGATGCAAACTCGTACTCGCCGTGCATGAAGATGCGCTCCCATGGAATGAAGACATGGTCAAGTATGATCAGAGCTTCTTGGCCGCCGAACTTTGAGTTGCCCGTATCGATATCGCCACCCTCCATGCTGCGCGTATCGCATGACTGCCTTCCATACACGTACGTGACGCCCTCGGCGTCGGCCGGTATGGCCCCCACTATGGCCCAGTCCTTGTCATTCTCAGTAAGCCTTATCGTAGGCATTAAAATTATCCAGTGTGAGTTTATGCAGCCAGTCTGGTGCGCCTTTGCCCCCGACACGTATACCCCCTTTTCATTACGGTCCACTATCCTAGTGAACAGGTCCGGGTCCTCCTGGTCTGCGGGTCCCTTGCTGCGGTCCCCCTTGGGGTCTGTCATGGCCCCTCCAATTACGAGGTTCTCGCGCTGCACCATCTTTACAAATTCCAGAAAGCGCTTGTGATAGTCGGTGCCGTGCTTTTCGTCAATCTCGAATGTCGTAGAGTGCAGCGAGTTAAGCGCGTCCATTCCCACGCATCGTTGGAAGCATGTTCCGGTGTTCTGTCCGAGCTTGCGCTGCATCTTGTTCTGCAGTACCAGATCCTCGGCCGATTCGGCTATGTGCAGAAACCTGTTTACCTCCAGGCCGGTAATCGAGGAGCGTGCCGACGCAAGTTCACTCTCCCTCATGGCCAGGTCGTACGTCTCTGCCACTGCATTGATTGAGGGGCGTATCATGGGGTGGTCCACTGGCTCTTTTACAAGCTCGCCAAACAGGTAGACCTTGAGGTTGCGCCCCCTCAGGCTCTCTATATACTCGTCACCGGTTCTGATCGTTTTGAGTACGTTGGCAGTCATGTTACTTTTTAGATTTCATGCCGTATAAATATTCTATATACCGTCAAAATCGTAAACGAAGGCGCCATCTTTTTTGTGTGGTATGTACGTTGCGTGTCCCACGTAGCCGTTTACGCCCCCCACACCGGAATGACCGATTCTAGGCACAAGTTTGGCAAGCTGTTTGCACCGAACCCAAACGATTACCGTGCGTGCGGCCGGCGGCTTGCAAGGACTGCGGCGCTGCATACAGACGCGTAATCTCCAAACTGCATTTGTGCCGGCTGCAGTAGGCGCCCCTACGAGCGTAGAATCTCTACTGTCGGTCAGTCAGTCCTATCCTGACATCCAAGACGCGGCACCCCTTTGTCATGACCACGACTGGATTCATGTCAAGCTCGGCTATCTCCTCTGCAAAGTCGGTTACAAGCTGTGACACGCGCTGTATGCATTCGGAGAGTTTGGCAATGTCAGATGGTTCCTCGCCCCTGACGCCGTGCAACAGCTTCTGTGCCTTCAAGGAGAGCGGCATGGCATCCGCTTCTGTGGTGGTTATGGGGGCCATTCTAAACGTGACGTCTCCGAGCACCTCCACGTATATCCCCCCAAGTCCGAGCATTACGACCGGACCGAACCCGGGCTCGAGTTTTGATCCTATTATCATCTCCTTTCCGCCGCCGACCATCTCGGCCACGAGGACGCCTCTGATCTCTGCACCGTCGTCATATTTTTTGGCGTTGGCGACTATCTGTTCGAACGCCTCCCTTGCCTGTTCCTCATCCTGAAGTCCGACCCTGACGCCTCCGGCATCGGACTTGTGTATTATCTGCGGCGACGATATCTTCATGACCACGGGATATCCAATCTCTGCAGCCGCGGCCGCGGCCTCGTCTGCATTTACTACAAGAATGGACTTTGGCAGGGGAAGTCCGTATGCCCTTAGCACCTCCCTGCCCTCGTCTTCTAGAAGCGAGGTTCGTCCCTCGGCCCTTGCGGCATCTATGATCTTTTGTACGTCAGTCCTTGATGTTTGGAAGTTTCTGACCGTGCCCGGCTCGGCAGATGCCCACTTGGCAAACCGTATCATCGCAGTCAGCGCCCTTATGGCGCCCTCTGCATACGTGTAGTATGGGACCTCGCCCTCGGCCAAAATCTCCCTGTTTGTAATGCCCTCGTCGAGCCCCATGAGGCTGGCAAGCATGGTCTTTTTGTGCTTTTTTGACATCTTGACTATGACTTTGGCAAGCTCGTCGTAGTCTAGCGTGCCTGACGGAGTGCACATGGTAATTACGGAGCCCACATTGTCGTGCCCCAGCACATGTTCAAGTACGTCGTCGAACCTCCTATAGTCTGCATCCCCCACGATATCCACGGGATTCTTGGAACTTCCCCATGGGGGTATTACGTCATCTATCTTCTGACTTATACTGGTTATGTCTGCCATCTTTATCCCCGCCTTTGAACACGCGTCAGTTGAGATTATTGCAGGGCCTCCTGCGTTTGATACTATGACTAGGTCGCCCCCAGTGGGCAGCGGTTGCTTTGAGAACGCCGTCGCGTAGTCGAAGAGCTCCTCCATGGTATCCACCCTTATCGCGCCACTCTGCTGCAGCAGCGTATCATACGTCTCGTCTGAGCCCATGAGGGCCCCTGTATGGGACATTGCGGCCTTTGCGCCCTCCGCGCTGCGGCCAGACTTTAGAACTAGGACAGGTTTTTTGAGTCTCTGCGTAATATCGCGGCAGACCCTTAAGAATTCCTGGCCGTCCCCCATATCCTCTAGATACATTACAATTACTTTGGTCTGTTCGTGCTGGGCCAAAATCTTGAGTACATCCACCTCGCTCATTGCGGCCTTGTTTCCCAAGCTGACTACGGCCGAGAATCCTATTCCCTGCGCGCTAGCGTCTTCTACTAGCGCCGCACAGATGGCGCCCGACTGTGATACGAGCGCTATCTTGCCTGACTTTGG
>RKRU01000151.1 GCA_007571225.1 Nitrosopumilaceae archaeon
GGCAGGAGGCTACCATCCACACGAGTATGTCCATTTCCAACATGCGGAGGCGGACTAACCCACCTAGATAAGCTAGGCAGTCAGGTTTTAATGACGCCACATCCCACATACCTGTATGAAGGCAACGTTTGGTGCGGGGTGCTTTTGGCATGTCGAACACCTGTTTGCGCATACAAAAGGGGTACGTTCTACAATGGTCGGATACACAGGCGGCCACCTATCAAACCCCACATACGAGGATGTCTGCACCGACAGAACCGGACATGCAGAAGCAGTACAGGTAGACTATGATCCAGACGAGATCTCGTACGAGGAGTTGCTCGGCGTGTTCTGGAACAACCACGACCCCACTACCCCAAACAGGCAGGGACCGGATGTCGGAATACAGTACCGATCGGCGATCTTCTACCACACCCCAGAGCAGAGGGAGACGGCAGAGGAATCAAAGGCAGGCCTTTCAGAATCAGGCAGACACAAGAACCGGATAGTCACAGAGATCGTTCCTGCAGGAGCGTTTTACAAGGCAGAAGAGTACCATCAGAGATACTTTGAAAAGCACATGTAGCGGCCAGTCTGTCCTTATGGCCCATCTGGACTTTAGAAGGGGCAGATGAGACGAGCAGGGCTTACCAACACCAATCCTAGGCACGCGTCTGCCGTATCATCCACGACAAGCACGGATGCCTGCAGGGCAATCTAAAACTACCATATGAAAAAGGAGGCAATCCTAACACCAGCGGCAGCCAAATGCCCAAAGCTTATCTACTTATTACCAACCACATATCACAAATGAGACAGCAATTCATCCGTGTGATGGACAACCGCATACGCTATATCGTAGATGGGGAGGATAACATGGATACAATTGTGCTGCTACACGGACTCGGGGCGTCTGCCGAGCGCTGGATACACGTCATACCCATTCTTGCAAGGCATCTCCGGGTTGTGGTTCCTGATATGATAGGTTTTGGATTAAGCGACAAACCCTCGACTGACTATTCCCCTGACTTTCTCGCGTTGTTTCTTGACGGATTCATACGGGCCACATGCAAACGGCGCATATTTCTGGCAGGCTCCTCCTTAGGAGGACAGATAGCCGTAACGTATGCGGCATCCCATCCTGCAGATATAAGGAAGCTGGTGCTTGTGTCGCCTGCCGGAATACTGGAAAAATCCACGGCCGCGCTAGACAAGTATGTAATGGCCGCGCTGTACCCTAGCACCCAGAGCGTCTCGGATGCATTTGAGGTGATGGAGGCGTCCGGAAACAAAGCAGATAAGGAACTTGTGGACTCGTTTATAGAGAGGATGAGGATGCCCAATGCAAAGCTGGCATTCATGTCGGCCCTGCTCGGGCTCAAAAACATATCACTCTCAGAGGAACAGCTGCGGTCCATAATGCATCCTACACTGATTGTATGGGGTGCCAACGATCCGGTCATTCCCATGCATACAGCAGGCCACTTTATCGCCGCCATAAAGGACTGTACGTTCTTTAGAATGGACAACTGTGGCCACACCCCTTATGTTCAGGAGCCGGAGACGTTTGCTGACAAGGTCATTCGGTTCTTGAGGCGGTAATGATGATGATTATGATGCCGCAGCTAGCTGCATTATGTGTTGTTGTATCCAGACACGTACGCTCAGCGCAGAGCGTCAAATCCACCTATTGCAGGAGAACCGATTATAGTGGCAATTACAATAACGGTGCCTAGTGCCACTCCCACTATCACAAACCTCTTATTCATATCATTCATGATATAGGTACAGGTTAAAAAGGCAATGATCAGTCGTGTCCGAAGGTATCTATAGGCCTCTTACGTCAGAATAACTAATTCTAGGTACGAATTCAACAAGTTGTTTACGTCGAACCTAAACGATAACACTACTACTATTACTGCAAGCCATTCTGTACTTGTTTTCTAACGTCGGCCGTTCCCCGAATTCTAGTGTCTAGGCCTGGAGGGAAGTAACTTGTTACATAGTAAACTGTACAAGAGTTTTATTCTGTATGTGGGTGCGTCTGTAACATGAGTCGGGATAATGTACTAGAACATCTGACACCAGAACTTGAGGGAATCATGAACATACTTGAGGAGAGGCACACTAATCGCGAGTTCCTCCTCCGCAACTCCAGGGATATTGTGCGCATGTGCAGCGTTGCCATCGTATCCGTTCATACGGGCGACATCGCCCGTGGAATTGAACACCTTGACAATGCGCGCTTGCTGCTCAGCCAGTACAGGCCAAAGGCTGAAGGCGGCCTGCGCATGTACCTCTCTGTACCGGAACAAGAGATTACAGAGGCTGCATGCCTGATTGCAGTCGTGCGCAAAGAGAGCATTCCGTCACGTGAGTCTCTCTTGGTTGCAGAAGAACCGTACGTGCTAGGGCTGCTTGACTGTGTCGGTGAACTGAAGCGGCTTACGCTTGACATGATACGGGCAGGCAACATCGCAGAGGCAAACCGCATATTTGACATTACGGTGGGACTTTACGACGGACTGTCGGGTTTTGCACTTTATGGCAATACAGTCAAGGATATCAGAAAAAAGATTGACGCGGCAAGAATCATGATAGATGGCATGAGGGCAGTCGTGGTAGGAATGCCGTCACGCAGGTAGTGGCAGGCAGGACCGAATCTGTAGTATGCAGACTGGCCGGCCTTCTTGTATGATGCGGTGCCGTGCGGGGCGCCGCTTACATATGTACGTCTATTGTAGTCTGCTTGAGTTTGGTATACTGCATGATCAGCATCCTTGCAACTGCAAAATCTAGGCGCCTCCTGTACCTTCCGTCCTCACGCAGGCCCTTGAATGGCGCCAAGAACACATCGTGCGTATCTCTACGGAACTCTGCTAGCATCTCGTTGAGCTTGTCTATCATGTGAGCTGTTACGGCAATTCCGGGATCAATTCTGGCAATTGCCCTGTCAGTACCTTTGACGGTTCTGTGCGACAGCTCACTGCCGTGGCAGAACCGTATGGACGGCTCCCTAGTGTTGTCCACCCCCCACATCCCTAGGCTGCCGTCTGCTACGTTGAATCGTATGCGTGCATGTGTCTCAGATGTCCTCTGGGTAGCGTGTATGCTGAACCTCTCTTCTAGGTCGTCTAGATGCCCGATCCGCGTATCGTCTACCCAGATGGTGGTACGGTTAGGTTCGGGGGTAAAGAGCGCTAGGCAGACTGGGTTGTCAGTATCGTAAAAGAGCGGCCTCTCGATCGTCACGCATGAGTGGAGCCTGTCCCTGAACAGTCCGGCGCGAAGGAACGTGGCCGGTATGATAAATGCCACATAGTCACAGTGTGACAGGGCAAGGTCGAGCGCATATTTGTACATGTCGTCGTACCTGCGGGGAACCTCAAACTTTAGGCCGCGGCGGCGCGCAGAGTTCCGGGCAAGCCACGGGGGGTTTGTTATGCATACGTGGTAGCCGTCCGGAAACGACCTGAGGGTGTTGCGGACCGCTACCTTGTAGGTGCCGTCTGGCGCGGCCTCTACGTCATAACAGTCAAAGTCAGAACACAGTCCAGCATCCTTTAGCATCCGTATTATGTTGCTTGATCCGGCAAACGGTTCGAGGATTTTGCGGCCGGGCAGCCCAGCTTCTTTTGCCCATATGCGAAACGGCTCAAGTGTAAACGGACTCTCTTCTGTATAGTATGCCCCGTATTGTCGCTTCTTGATCGTTCTCTCCACGGATCCTTTTCAATATTCTTTCTTTTATCTCTACATGTGGGGATGGACCGTGTGGCATCATAAACCCTAGTTGTTCATGTTGAATTTTGTAGGTGGTTTGAACCATGCAGACAACCGCAACGGATCAATAGACTGGTTGCATAGTTGGTGCATGGAGTTGGCTGGCTCCCAAAAATCGCTCAATTTTGCGCTCGTTGAATCTACAAGTCAATGAAATTTGGCTAATTGTGTGGGATTTTTTTATGGTGGTAGTTTGTGCGCTGTTTTTGAGTAACTGCTTACATATCACACGGTATGACTTCACCTGCCCTGCCTAGCACAAAAAATAATTGCAAAAAGGCCTTTTTAGTAGTGCAGTATGGGTTTTCAGTCGTGTTTAAGGCCATATAACAAGGTTGATGGATCCATATGCGGGACAGGTAAAGTCATACCTCACACACCTGAATTACCGACTCTAGGTATAAATTTAGCAAATTGTTTACGCCTGACGTAGACAGTTATCCGTACGTAGTAACTCCAATTGTCTGTTTTCTAGGCGTAATATGCAAAAAAAAACAGACAAAAACCAATGAGAGGCACTACGGGATTGGTGCAACAGTGATGGCAAAAGAAAGGATATGGAACCAAAAAAAAAAACAATGCGAGGGGATAAAAAAACTAGCATAAAGCCACACTTTGGATTATTTTCGTAAACACAAAGACTCGAATACTGTACATGTTACAAACCGGGGCGGCTGTCTAATGTTAAATATAATCATTTTTACTCTATATGACCTGCGCGCAAAAATGGTATAACCAATCCTAATTAACTACTGCAATGCACGGTGGGACGGTTGCTTGCAGTCCTACAGGGTAACAGGTTACCCCCCCCCCGCGTGGACCCTAGAATTCTGGGAACAGTCGACGTTAGAAGATAAGTACGGAACGGCTTGCAATAGTAGTAGTAGTAGTAAGCCGCAGAAGCTGCTAACCCCCGCCAAGCAGACGTATCAGTTGTGAATTGATATCCAGGTTACGGGCTTCCCACGTCATGATGCATGTCATTATGCGAGAGAATGTGTTGCGGCCCGTGTCGGTCCTGAGC
>RKRU01000153.1 GCA_007571225.1 Nitrosopumilaceae archaeon
CATGTAACAGGTTTGGCTCCAGAAATGTGACATACAACGATCACAACCCAATCATTACAAATCTGATCAAAAATCTGAAATCGGATCCCGATGGACTGTACCACGAATACCAAGAACATTACAGAAGATCCAGTCCCGAGTACTATACAAATCTGCGCAAGTCAGACATTGGTGACGGTCTGCAAGGCGCGGGACGATTTCTCTATCTAACAAAGAACGCGTTTTCAGGCAAGATCCGGTTCAACTCAAAGAACGAGTTCAACACGCCCATGAGAAAGAACGCCAAATGCCCACGCATTGATATCGAATCAATACGCTACCTTGGAGGCATGATAGCAGACCTCACAATAACAAACAAAGATTTTACCACATATGAAGATGTAAGTGAGGGGTTTGTCTATCTTGATCCTCCATATATGAACAATCCAAACGCACATTACAACGCGGTGGTCAGTATGGAGGATTTTGTCTCATTCGTTAAAAAGATTCAAACGGCCAACAACAAGATAATGATCTCCGAGCAGAACAGTCCAGAGATCCTAAAGCTGGGAAGCGACTATGCAGTGTATGGGATCCAGCTCAAGCGTTCATTGCAGTATTTCACAAAAAATACCAGTAGTGAGATCATTGCGATAAACTACCGCCCGCCAAAGGAAGCATAAGTAACTGTTTACATCCAACGTAAACAATTTGTCAAATTTGTGTCTAGAATCGGTCATTCAGGCGAGGTAGACGTAAACGGTTACAAGCATAACATGTCCTCTCTTATGTTGACTTTTGTGGTGGGCTTGAATCATACAGATGACTGCAACGGAACAATAAGGTGGATCCCCCGTACCCCCATAGACACTGAAAGATTGGAGTAACACGTAGCAGTTGGAAAAAACTTGAACACAAACGGCTACATCCAGTCTATCACACATAGAGCGTGTAACTGTTTACGTCTCCTACTCCGAAATAACCGATTCTCGGCACAAATTTGGCAAATTATTTACGCGGGAAGTTACCAGACCCTAAAATGATCCCTGCCGCCTAGCCAAACTGTCCTTCGACATACTTTGCGGTAAGCTCGTTCTTTGGATTGTGGAACAGGTCATATGTTTTACCAGACTCTACGAGATCCCCCACATACATAAACGCTGTATAATCTGAACACCGTACCGCTTGCTGCATGTTGTGTGTGACTATAATAATGCAGTATTCACTTGAGAGATCTTTTATGGTCTCCTCGATCTTCTGGGTTGCGATGGGATCAAGCGCCGATGCCGGCTCATCCATAAGTAGTACCTCGGGCTGAATGGCAAGGGCGCGCGCTATGCACAGACGCTGCTGCTGTCCCCCAGACAGCTCGATTGCAGGCTTTTTCAGGTCGTCGCGCACCTCATCCCACAGGTATGCCATCTTTAGGCAGTCCTCCACAATCTCGTTTAGAATCTCCGAGTCTCTGACCCCGTTGAGTTTTACACCGGCCACCACGTTATCATATATTGACATTGTAGGGAACGGGTTTGGTTTTTGAAAGACCATGCCAACCTTGCGCCTGTGGTATATGGGGTCGATGCTCGAATCGTACAGGTCAGTCTCGTCTATCATGACCCGGCCCTCCACCCGTGAGCCGGGCGTCATGTCATGCATCCGGTTGAGACACCTTAGGAACGTGGTCTTGCCGCATCCAGAGGGACCGATCAGCGCTGTAACGGAGTTTTCAGGGAACTTTAGACTGACATTCCGTACGGCAAGATAATCCCCATAGTGCACACTGACGTTCTCGGCCACCATCTTGTAACGTGCCCTTTTGTCATCGGATCCATCGGATCTCGCACCGGATACTGGCACGGTGGTGCTCATCATCTGTTTTGCCGCCCTCCTATACTCCAATTAACCTTTTGTGTATTCCGGGCTGCTAGGCCGCCGCTGCCACTGCCACTGCCGCCCCTGCCCTGAAAGTAGTACCTCACCCCCACATGAATTGCCAGTATTATAACCACCAGTACGAGCGCAGCACCCCAGCCTGCAAGCCTTGCATCCTCGTACGGCAGCAGAGAGAACCTCCAGATACGCAGCGGTAGGGCATCCATGGGTGCATCCAGCGAGGAGAAGAACTGACTGCTTCCAAGTATGGTCATTATGAGCGGGGCCGTCTCCCCACCTATGCGGGATATCGAGAGTAGTATGCCCGTAAGCAGCCCGCGCTTTGCAGTAGCCAGTACTATACGAAACGCAATAGCCGCATTTGTAAGGCCCAAGGCGGTAGCCGCCTCCCTGTAGGTCCATGGAACCATCTTTAGCTGCTCTTCTGTAGCCCTTGCAACTATAGGAAACATGATAAGCGACAGCGCAAAGGCTCCTGCCCATATTGAAAAGTGGCCCAACAGCAATACAATTGCAAGAAATGCAAACAGTCCCAGTACTATAGACGGAATCTCCATAAACACGTCTAGAAAGAACCGGATCTGTTTTGCCATCCTGCTGCTTCCCACCTCCGAGAGGTATATTCCGGCCCCTATCCCCAATGGGATTCCAATCAGTGACGAGAGTCCAATTATAATTATGGTGCCTTGGATGGCGGGGCCTACGTTTATCGAACCGGCACCCACGGCTCCCGGCTCACCTGTCAGAAATTCCCAGTTAAGTGCCGGGAGTCCCCCCACCACCAGCTGTCCGAGTATCCAGAACAGTGGTATTATTGCAGTTATCGCGCATGCCGTAATTACGCCCAGCATCACACGGTCGACTGTCAATCTACTCTTGACGTTTGACTTGAACATGGCCCGTATCTCGGCGCGCCTTGCCACCCTTGCATCCCTGCCTGCGCTGCGCGTGGGGGCAGACGAATCAGTGCCGCTCAATTCCTTATGGCCCCCTCCCTCACCCGGAGCATCCTGGTTACGATATAGTGTGCGATGATGTTGACTAGCATGGCTACCAGCAGCAGTACTAGTCCCACGCCTATCAGCGCAGGCATGTGTATGGATGCCGGAGATGCCTCTATGAACTCGTTTGCTATTATGCTTGACATTGTCTGGCTAGGATGAAACAACGACTGCGGCATGGCTGCTGCCCCGATCGTATTTCCTATCAGCATGGTGACTGCCATCGTCTCCCCTATCGCCCTGCCCAGGCCCAAAATGGCGGCCCCGATCAGTCCCGCCTTTGAATACGGAAATACTGCAAGCTTGAACATCTCCCACGTAGTGCTGCCCAACATGTAGGCCGCCTCCTTCTGCTGGTGGGGTACGGCAAGCATGACCTCGCGGGAGACTGCAGATATCGTGGGTATTATCATTATTGCCAGTATTATACTTGCAGAGAGCACATCAAGTCCAAATGGGGTTCCAGAGAACAAGAATATGGAATCCCCGAATGCATCGTGCAGTGGCTTCTCAACTAGGTCCCTAAAGTATATGCGGAATACAAAGAGCCCCCACAGGCCGTACACGACACTTGGGACTGCCTCTAGGAGCTCGATGAGATATCCCATGGGCTGCCCTATCCTTTTTGGGACGATCATGACAAACATTGCAATACCTATGCTCAGCGGCAGCGCTATGGTCATGGCTATGGCAGAGGTGATTAGCGTGCCTAGAATGTATGGCAGGGCGCCAAACGACTCGCGGTCTTCCACTGCATTCCAGTCCGTACCGGTAATGAATCCCGCCACGCCCTCCTCTTCCCATATGGGCCACGACTCGGAACCCAGATGCATCACCATTATTGCAATTATGGCCAAGACGTAGACTCCTGCCAGCGTGGTGCCCACCTTGAACAGCTTGTCTGCAAGCGGCGGCCTGCCTGCCTTTGCAACCCTGCCACCAAGATGGTCCCTTTGCAATAACAAGAGGCCGGAGTGTATCAATATCTAACACATGGCAATAGTCTATTGGTGTGTCATGTCAGGTTTTATTCTATATAGAAATATCAAGCATCCCGCGCGACGTGTAGGATGCTGCGCTATGCAGGATCACGCTATGCAAGATCTCCACCACACATACCGTTTTGAGCCCTACACCACGACGCTCCAAGTTAACGATATGGACATTACGAGTTCTGCCAGTTATGCACGAGCCTGCCGCTACCACAGTGTAACGAGTAAACAGGACCAGAACAACTGCGCAAGCCGATTCGGATAAGCCCACATGCCTGAACATGCAAGTGCTACAGCCGGCTCTGCCTATTATACTAGTACTGCTCTGTATCAGGGCATTACACGCGCGGTTGCCGCTAGTTGCAGCCGGCTCGGTTTATGGTACCAGTACTGTCCGGTGGCGGACATGGATGCCGACACCTCTAAGGTAGTTGCAACCGGCTCGGCTTATGGTACCAATATTGCCCGAACTACGAGACGCAGCCAGAGACAAAAAATGCTAGTTGCAACCGGCTCGGTTTATGGTACCAATACTGCCTAAGGTGACCGTCAATTATGACTCGTCTGCAGGGTCATGTTGCAACCGGCTCGGCTTATGGTACCAGTACTGCCTCTGACGCTGTTTTAAGTGCCACGTGATGATAAAAACAATTGCAACCGGCTTGGCTTATGGTACCAGTACTGCCCGCGCGTCTATCCTAGACTCCTTTAGCATCAAAAGCACATTGTTTGCCTCCTCAAGGGGATACTTTTGTGATACCACCTCAAGATTCTCGTCTTAGCATATCCGTATCACATTCTCCATATCTCTTGTGGAGCCTATCAGGGTCCCCCTGATGGTCTTCTCCTCAAATGCCAGAAACTTTGGTCTCTTTCCGACAGTCGCAATTACTATGGTGCCGCCC
>RKRU01000154.1 GCA_007571225.1 Nitrosopumilaceae archaeon
CCAGGGGAGGTGACGAACCTTGGCTCCTTGCCCATCCTCTCGCAGACCCTGGTAACCTCCTTTCCGCCGCCGTGTACTACAATGATGCCCTCCGATTCGGCGATCCTTTTAATGTCCTGTATTGTAGATGGGTGCAGTTCATCTACGACGCTTCCGCCTATTTTTATTGTAATTATGTTATGTCACTCCATGAATCCCCAATTATGTTTAACCCTACTGTCATATGCTCAGACTGGGGTCAGCGGGGTATAAAGTAGTCCCTCTGACTCGTCGAATCCGCACATTACGTTCATGTTCTGTATGGCAGATCCCGCGGCCCCCTTCATGAGGTTGTCCGATGCCGAGAGGGCTATCAGCCGGCCGTTGTCCTCGTCCATATCAAACCCAACGTCGCAGAAGTTTGAGCCCACCAAGAACTTTGGATCTGGAAACTTGTACAGGCCCTTCTTGTCGCGAATCAGCCTAACAAACCTCTCCTCGCCGTAGGCCTTGCGGTAGATCTTCCAGATCTCCTTTTCGCTGACCTCCCTTTTTACGAACGTGTGGTTTGTACATAGTATACCGCGCACCACATCTACTGCATGCGGCGACATGGAGACGCGTATCTTGGAGCCGGCTACCTCACTGAGCTCCTGCTCTATCTCTCCGGTGTGCCTGTGCTTTGCAGGCTTGTAGGGTCTAATGACGCCTGCCCTCATTGCATGGGCGGTACCAGAGCCCGAACCCGCGCCAGACGATCCTATCTTGGAGTCCACGACTATGTGTTCGGTGTCTATCAGGCCCTCCCTGACAAGCGGGGCCAGCGCTAGAGTCGAGGTGACGGCCATGCAGCCCGGACACGATACAAGCTGTGCGTTCTTTATTTTGTCTCTGTGCAGTTCCGGTACGCCGTATACGGACTTTGGCAGGTAGTCTGGATGTGGATGCTCCCAGCCATACCACTTGTCGTAGTCGTTGTGGTCGTGCAGTCTATAGTCCGCGCTCAGGTCGATAATCTTGACCCCTCTGTCGTACAGGGCCATTACAACCTCAGTTGCGGTCCCGTGCGGTATGGCAGTAAAGACCAAGTCGCACTTGTCGGCTATCTTGTCATAGTCAAGCTCCGAAAACACAAGATCGGTGAACCCCTTGAGGCTTGGCTGCACCCTGTGCAAGTACTCGCCTACGTGCTGCCTTGAGGTGACCGTGGTGATCTCCACCCTAGGGTGTGTTACAAGCAGGCGCAGCGTTTCGCCGCCTACGTAACCGGATGCGCCTATGACTCCTACGTTCATGCGGGTACGCCTTGCTTGTATAATTTATTTCCTGCATTGCGCCTACCGTCACAGGTTACCTCCCCCACTTCATAACCATTAAGATTAGGCGTAAACAGTTTGTGGAATTCGTGCCTAGAATCAGTCATTCAAACGTGAGAGATCCAAACAGATACTGGATGCTTATAAAAGGGGGTAGCCTCTAACCGCCTGCCGGATGCGTATTGCCATTTGGTTATGTACATGCGTGTACTGGGGGAACGGCCGGCCATGAGTCTGAAAGCCATTGATTGCATGCATGCATTGTGGCGTGTTCGTAACTGTTTACGTCTAGCGTAAACAATTTGCCAAATTTGTGTTTAGACTCAGTCATTTCAGCGTGGGGGACGTAAACAGTCATCCCCTACGCGTGTGCGCGTGTACCGTAATGTCACTTTCTGGCATATCTCTTGGCAAACTCCACCATGGCCTTTGGTATGTTCCTAGCAGCTACTTTTGCCAGTCCCTTGAACTCCACGGTATTGTTGACCTCGTGCACCACCAGCTGCGAGTCTCCTGTAGTTCCCCCGTCACGATAGTCCTCCATCATGTCCACACCGAGGATTCCGCCCCCGACGGCATCAGATGCGGCCGATGCAAGCTCGGCCATCTCGGGCGTAATGTCGCACGGCTCCGGGTCGCCTCCGAGCGCTACGTTTGCCCTAAAACCTCCTGCCGATCTTCTGTACATGGCCGCTATCGGTTCGCCGCCTACAGTAATGACTCGTATGTCGCGCACATCGCCGCCCCTGTTCTCTATGATCTCCTGCAGGTAGTATATACGGTCAAATGGGCCATCCGTTACGGTACGGACCTCTAGAATTGCGTCAAGGGTGTCCCTATTTCTGATCGGGATGACCCCCCTGCCCCAGCTTCCTATGACCGGTTTGATTACGAGGGGATATCCGCACTCGTCAAACGTGTCCGTGGCGGCTTCTGTGGAGAATGCAAAGTTTGTCTCTGGTGTACTGACGCCGCCCCTCTTGAGGCGCAGGGTCATTATCATCTTGTCGCCGCATGCGGAGGCCACATCAAACGTGTTGATGACCGGTACCTGCATAGACTCTATTGCGGCCGTAACGTGGAGTCCCCTAAAGTAGCTTATGCACCTCTCAAGCACGACATCGCCAAGTCTGAGATCGTCACCTGATGTTTCTGTATTGATTTTTACCGTCTTGGCATCAAGCATGGTGGTCTGACACCCTATAATGTCGGCCTCCCTTTGCAGCATCTTCTCTTCGGTTCTGAGGCGGTCAAAGACGATGCAGAGACTAGTCAACTACTCTCCCCAGTCTTCACCTATCGTCTCTGCCTGCTTTAGTTTTACCTCGGAGCCGTCTCTACCGGCAATCTCGTAGTCGGCGCCGCAGTCATAACATGATATGATCTCCCCCTCAGTGGAGTCGTCTGGTATGCTGAGAATTGCATCGCATTCTGGACAGTTCATGTTTTTGTTGACCTCTTCTCTTGTAATTTATTAGCTTCTGTTAGCTGCATTCCCCAGAGCTCTACAAACCCAGTAGACAATCTCTGATCAAAGGTGGAGCCGGCTCCGTAGGTGGATCTTTTGGGATCGTAAAGCGAGTTGGGGGATCTGCGCCCAACTACTCGCACGTTTCCCTTGTACAGCTTCAGCCGGACCGTACCTGTTACGGGTTCCTGCGATTTGTCGATAAAGCCGTCAAGGCACCTTCTCAGCGGCTCCTGCCACAGACCCGAGTACACTAGGTGGGCCCATTCAGTATCTACCATGCGCTTGAACTTGTTGGTGTAGCTTGTGTGTACCATCTTTTCAAGATCGGAGTGCGCCTCGATCAGGCAGCTGGCCGCAGGTGTTTCATAGACTTCGCGTGACTTTAGGCCCACTATGCGGTCCTCTATATGATCTACAATTCCAACCCCGACGGCACCCGCCCTTGTGTTTAGGTGCTCTATTATCTGCCGTGGCCCCTTCATACCTAGGCCGTCAACATCTGTTGGAATGCCGTTCTCAAATGATATGTTGATGTATGTAGGCTTGTCGGGAAGATCGCCAGTCCTTACCCATACAAAAGCGTCGTCGGGAGGTTCCGAGTACGGGTCTTCTAGCGTGCCTCCCTCGATTGCACGGCCCCATAGATTCTGGTCTATGCTGTACTTTTTTGCTACAGTGTCTATTGCAATTCCGTGCTTTTGTGCGTATTCAAGCTCGGCGGTTCTGTCGAGGTTCTTGTCGCGGATGGGCGCTATTATGGGAAGATCGGAGCCTGAGCGCAGAGTGAGATCAAAGCGCACTTGGTCGTTTCCCTTGCCGGTACAGCCGTGGGCCAGTGCCGACACGTTCTCCTTCTCTGCAATCTCAAGAACCTTCTCTGCAATCAGGGGTCTTGCAAGGGCGGTGGCAAGGCAGTACTTGTTCTGGTATAGTGCGTTTGCCTTTATAGCTTGTACTACATAATCGGTTGCAAACTCGGTCCTAGCGTCTATGTGGTAGTGGCGTTTTACGCCGAGATCCATGGCCTTTGTCTCTATGGTCTCGGGGCTCTCGTTTTGGCCCACATCCACGGTGACAGTTATGACATCTAGGCCGTGTTCTTCTTGTAGGTACCTTACTACGACAGATGTGTCTAGGCCTCCAGAGAATGCTAGTATACCCTTTTCTGCCATGTCATTACTGGCATTTGACTTGAGATTTATCTTTTTGCGATGGAGTGGCGGAAATTATACACATAAATTCACACTATGCTTGCCAGTGTAACCGTTTATGTCCCTCGCGCCTGAATTAACGATTTTAGACACAAATTTAGCAAGTTGTTTACACTGGGCGTAGTAAAGGCAGAAGATATTCGTTCAAGATAGAATAAATCAGTGCCTACAATGTGGATTAGAGTACGGATATTTTCTTCTTTTACTACGTAAACAGTTACTCTCTTGGTTCTGTATCCCTCTTTGAATTTCGTTGAAGCCTAGAATGGCCCTTAGGAATTAGAGGTCACACTATGATAGTCTGGATTAAAGTCGTCGTCCTCATAGTAATACCTGTGGCGCCAATAGCATCTTCAGGATTCTGGATATGTATCTGGATTTGTTTTTTCATGCTATATATAGACACAGCAAGTGCATATAAGTTGTAACTCTCATATTCTGGATAGAACCAACAGCCCCAATTAGACTCACAAACCGCCCAAATGAACTGTAGAAATCTGGGGAAGAGAGGCTAGCTGGACAACGCCGGTCCTTTAACGATAAAAGAGCTGGACAACGCCCCCCCAACCAAATCATTATAAGCGTACTTTTTGAGGAGTCAGCAATAATGAACAAAACCGAAAAAACATTCAACTACGACGACTATGATGACAATGAACGGCCGCGCGCCAGACAGCTCGTCCACTCCCACGCACGCAACGGGGGGGGGGGAGAGAAGGAGTGCGTGGGGAACGGCCCCCCGCACAACGGCGCTGGCCGCAGCATCAGCAGTCACGTTGCTTGCCGTG
>RKRU01000103.1 GCA_007571225.1 Nitrosopumilaceae archaeon
ATATGCACTTAAACACGACTGAAAAACCCATGTTGTACTGCTAAAGAGATCTTTTTTACAGCCATTTTTTGTACTAGGCAGGACAGGTGAAGTCATACCATGTGGTTTGGAGACGATTCGTAACTGTCTAGGTCCCCAATGTCCAAATAACTGATCCTATGCACAAATACCACAAATTGTTTACGCCAAACTTAAACAGTCATGCGGCAGTCCAGTCTGTGATAGGCTGCATCAATGTGGTTAGTTTACGACAGGATCGGCTGCCTCTGTTGTAGTGCGCGCCGCCATGATCTTGTCAATCTCGTTGAGTGCTATCCCGTCTCTTCCTATAATGTCAAACTTTTGTAACAGCGCCTCAAACTGGGACTCCTCATGTACCTGCTCTTTTACAAACCAGCTCAAAAAGTCATACGTTGCATGATCCCCCTCGTCTAGGGCTGCTTTGACCATACTGTGTATGGCTTTTGTGACTGCCATCTCGCTCTGCAACGATACCATTATGGTCTCCTCCAACGACTTGAATGTGGTGGGGGGCTTGTTTATCTTTGGGATTGTGGCTCCGGCCCCTCTAGTATTCATATATTTTATTATCTTGAGCATGTGGGTGCGCTCCTCGTCTGACTGGGCATAATAGTAGAACGCGGCGCCGTCATATCCGACCGTATCTGCCCACGATGCCATTGCAAGATATACGTTGGAGGCGTTTGCCTCCAAGATTATTTGTTCATTTAATTGGTCCTTCATGTATCCTGATATTTTCATAGTAGTGTGGGGTTTGATACTATTAAAAAGGATTCGCCTACTAGGTTCTCTCTAGAATACTGGTGTTGGCTAGTCGGTGTTGTCTTGCTAGCCTCTTTTCCCTAGATTTCTACGGTTCCTCTGGGGTGGTTTGTGGGTTTGATTGGTACTGATTTTTAGTGAATTTTACTAAATTTTGATCTTATGGGGTAATATGTACAGTTTGTATCAGATTTGTATATAGCTTACATTATGGGTGAAGCGATCACATGCATTGGTAGGCAGTCACACTATCAGATTATAACAGATACGCCACATGGTGAGTCGGAGCTCTTACATATGCAGGCTTCTGGCACGTACAATGCCGCTTCTTTATGGATGAAAAGACCGTCTCCACAAGCTACTCTGTGAATACGCCTCCTTGTATCCGTCTAGGTCTAATTCATGTCATTGTAGCATGTTGCTATACGGACCAAGACCCTTCTTTGTACAGTTGTACTTTGGATCGATCATTGGCCTTCTTCTCTTTGCCTTGATCTTCTTGTAGTTTTTTTTGTAAAGTATGCCACATCTAGCATTATGATGTCGACCGTACCTTTTGGTATGCGCTCAAGCAGGGTATTGCGGAATATCGGCGAGTCGCGGTGACTGTATCTGTCCGTTATTGTACCCAAACTGATCGGCCCATGCGACGAGACCAAATAACTGATCCTAGGCACAAATTCGATAGATTGTTTACGCCGAGTTTGTGTTGTAGATTGAGATCTGCCATATTTTTTGACAAAATCATTATCTGAGATTGGTAGTGGCTCGTATTCTAGAGAGAACCCCGTCTAGCGCCCGTATTCTGGAGAGGATCTCTGCTATACACCCTTATTACTAGAATAGTCAGGTTACGATCGTGCCGATAGGTGGACTGGGAGAGTTTGTTGACATACTAGAAGAGAACGGCGAACTGAAACGAGTGCAGGCTGAGGTGGACCCAGACTTGGAGATCGCCGAGATACTCAGGAGGGTCACGTATGCACGCGGTCCTGCAGTCTTGTTTGAGAATGTACTCGGGCATGAGATATCCGTACTGGGAAACGCCTTTGGTTCCATGAGGCGGCTGGAACTGGGACTGGAGATGAAGGACTTTTCGGAGATAGGCAAGCGCATAGCCGAGATGACCAAGACAAACATTCCATCTGGACTGCTGGGAAAGTTAAAACGTATTCCAGAGCTCTCAAAGATGGCCTCCGTATTCCCAAAAGAGCCGTCGGACTCGGGTCCTGTAACGGAGTATGTATGTGCCGCTTCATCTGCGGATTGTACTACATTTGACGATCTGCCCATACTAAAGTCCTGGCCCCGTGATGCTGGAAGGTTCATCACGTTTGGAATGGTGGCCACCCGACATCCAAAGACGGGTGTGCGCAACCTTGGAGTATACCGCATGCAGATCATAGACGGCACGCACGCGCTGGTACACTGGCAGAAGCACAAGCGCGGGGCAGAGCACGGTGACATATCAAGAGACGACGGGGAGAGGATACCTGCTGCTATAGTAATCGGAGCCGAACCAAGTACGATATTCTCTGCCGTGGCTCCGGTACCTGAGGGGATGGACAAGTATTTGTTCTCTGGAATTACGCGCAGGGAGGGAATCAAGACTGTGCGCTGCAAGACGATAGATTTGGATGTGCCTGCAAACGCCGAGATCGTACTGGAGGGATACGTGGATCCGGCTAACCTGCAAGACGAGGGTCCGTTTGGGGATCACACCGGATATTATACGCCCGTCGAGCCGTATCCTGTATTTACCATTACCGGAGTAATGATGCGGAAGAATCCAATCTATCTTGCTACAGTTGTGGGCAAGCCCGTACTGGAGGATGCGTATATCGGCAAGGTCATAGAGAGATCATTTTTGCCACTGATCCAGATGTTTCACCCCGAGGTCGTGGACTTTTCCATGCCTCCTGCAGGTTGGTTCCAAGGACTTGCAGTGGTATCCATAAAAAAGAGGTATCCGGGCCAGGCAAAGAAGGTGATGATGGGTTTGTGGGGCATGGGACAGCTCTCCCTGACCAAGACGATAATAGTGGTGGACGGGGAGATTGATGTACATGATATTAATGATGTAATATGGGCCATGACTACTAGGGCCGATGCGGCACGCGATACCGTAATTATTGGGGGCGCCCCGACTGATACGCTTGATCCCGCATCGCCGCTGGTCAACTTTGGGTCGAAGATGGGCATAGACGCCACGCAGAAGACGCCGGAGGAGGGTTACACAAGGGAGATTCAGCGGCCGGTGGGACCCGACGAGGGTACGAGCGATCTCGTAGACTCGCGGTGGGACGAGTATCGTATATGACGATGACGACGATGATGATGATGATGATTGTCTATAATGTATCTGCCTATGACGTATTTGGTACGTAGCAGACCCGGCAGGCATTAGCTTCCATAGATCGAGACTGTGGGCTGTAACACGGGCCTGTCTGACTCATCCTTTGTTCTCTTTTCCCGCAAAAATTGTCTAGTTCATGAGCTTCCTCGTAACACGGGCCTGTCTGACTCATCCTTTGTCCTCTTCTGCGCCCCTCGTGGTTATGATGTTGTAGAGGTTGTCGCGCTCCTGCGCGTTATATCCTATTTGGCTTATGGCGTCTGTGATTGTACTGCTTGTGAGTTCGGTGGACCGCGCGCCCGTACACGAGACGACCTCCTCTCCTATCAGGGTCCCTCCAAAGTCGTCTGCGCCGTACTGCAGTGCAAGCTGCGCCATGCCGACCCCGTTTGTCAGCCAAGACGACTGTATGTGTGGTATTATATCATCAAATACGAGCCTGGATATGGCGATCATCTTGAGGAGTTGTATGCCCCCTGCACCGAACTCTGATGTGACGATCTCATTTACAGTACCGTCCTTCTGCATGGGCGTGTTATTGGGTTCAAAGTTCCATGGTATGAATGCTATGAACCCGTCCGTCTCCTCCTGAAGCCGCACAATCTCAAAAAAGTGATCTGCTATATCGTCCATGTCTTCTGCATGCCCGTACATCATGGTGGCAGACGAGGGCAGTCCGAGCTGGTGCGCCTCCTTCATTATTCTCAACCAGTCACCGCTTGATATCTTCTTTGGACTTATGATCTCTTTTACTGAATCCTTTAGTATCTCTGCTCCCGCGCCGGGCACGGACTGCAGGCCGGACTCCTTGAGCCTTGATATGACCTCCCTTGTGGACGATCTCTCGACCCTTGCGATCATGTCGATCTCAGATGCGGAGAGGGCGTGCACGCCTATATTTGGATATCCACTACGTATCATCCTAAATGCCTCCTCGTAGTATTCTATGCCCAGCCTTGGATTGTGGCCCCCCTGAAAAAGGACCTGGCGTATTCCAAACATTTCCCAAGCAGTCTTGACCCTAGTTCTTATCTGCTCGATGCTGAGGGTATAAGCGTCATCTGCATCTGGATGCCTGTAAAATGCACAAAACTTGCAGTCGGTAATACAGACGTTGGTGTAGTTTAGTATGATGTTGTTTACAAACGTGGCCGTCCTACCAAACCGTCTTCTGGCAATGTGGCTTGCAACCATTCCCATCAACTGGACATCGTCGGATTCAAGCAGGCGTATGCAACTGTACCTGTCGGGCCTCTTACCTGCAAGGGCGTCTTCAAGAATGCCTCTTATGTCGCTTTTCTGTATCTGCTCGGTAATCTGACTCATGCTGTATTAAATATAATTTCACATTTAATTCTTGATTTAGATTGTGGATGACAGGTTACCTCACTTTATAAGCACCCAGTGGTTGTCTAAGTCCTTCGCGCCTGAATGACTGATCTTGACACAAGTTCCATAAAATGTTCATATTTAACCTAAACAGTATGTGAGGGGAGAGCTTGTACGCCGTGGGATTCCAAAGTGTTATAAACACGCCCTATGAGGCGCCATTACAAATGAATTTGACATCACATATGACGCTCCTCGCAGTTGCGGCGCTGACAACATTGGTTGCAGCGACG